>JAKARN010000395.1 GCA_021828425.1 Pseudomonadota bacterium
TGGGAGGGCGCACACTGATGTCCTCGCCCTGGCAGTATCGATGGATGGAGATGGCGGCCTGGTGTCCGTGCTCGACGGCCCAGATGATATTCTCCGGGCCGAATGCGGCATCACCGCCAAAAAACACGCCCAAGCGCGTGCTCTGCATGGTCTTTCGGTCCACCCGCGGCACGTCCCACTGGTCGAATTCAAGCCCGATATCGCGTTCGATCCACGGAAAGGCGTTTTCCTGGCCAATGGCCAGAATGATATCGTCGGCCGGGAAAAACCCGGATCCGAGTACCGATGATCTGAGCGCACCGTCGCGCTCGTGGTATTCCAGCACATCGAAGTTCATGCCCTGAACCCGGTTGCCCGCCAGGACAAAATCCTTGGGTGCGTGACACGGGATGATCTCGATGCTCTCCTCCAGGGCTTCTTCCATTTCCCAATCGGAGGCCTTGAGCTGGGTGAGTGGTTTGCGGGCCATCACCTTGACATCGGTCGCACCCAGCCGGAGCGAGGTACGGCAACAGTCCATGGCCGTATTGCCCGCCCCGATGATGAGTACCTTCCGGCCGATCGCGGTGACATGCCCAAACGCCACGGACTCGAGCCAGTCAATCCCGATATGCACATGCGCAGGATCATCATAGCGGCCGGGGATGTCGAGATTCTTGCCACGGGGTGCCCCACTGCCCACGAATACCGCATCAAAACCGCGCTCAAGCAACGCCTTCATGCTGGTGATGGGCGTGCCCAGCAGCAGTTCCACCCCCCGATCGGTGATCAGGCGAATTTCCTCGCTGAGCACCTCGGTCGGCAGGCGGAAAGCGGGGATATTGGTCCGCATGAGGCCGCCCGGCTCATGCTGTTTCTCGAAAATCGTGACTTCATAGCCGAGTGGCAGAAGATCGTTGGCAACGGTGAGCGAAGCGCAACCCGCACCCACACAGGCGATGCGCTTGCCATTTTTCCGGGTGGGTACCGGTGGTAAATGGGGGGCGATTTCATCCTTCAGATCTGCGGCCACACGCTTCAGCCGGCAGATGGCCACGGGCTTCTCGTCCACCCGGCCCCGGCGGCAGGCGGGTTCGCAGGGACGGTCGCAAACGCGTCCCAGAATGCCGGGGAACACGTTGGACTCCCGGTTGAGCAGGTAGGCTTCCGTGAAACGGCCCTGTGCGATCAGGCGGATGTACTCGGGAACATCGGTGTGGGCCGGGCAGGCCCATTGGCAGTCCACGACCCGGTGAAAGTGGTCGGGATTAGATACATCCGTTGGCTTCAACAACCGCTCCCACAGCAGACCCGCGAGCCTCGCGCAACCCACTGCTTGTGTTCTGAGGGGCGCTCAACGCGGGTATAGTACTATTTGCCACGCATTCTGGCAAAGAGCACTCCTCCTTCTTACGATGTCAAGTGTGTTGGGTTGAACCGCGGTGGGATGCGGGCTCGAGCCTATCAGGTGGCCTGGTGGGTGAACACGGCGGAGGTGAATGACCGAAAAACCCGGATCGATCGCCTAGAACCTCGCCGCACCCTGCACCCCCGAAAACATGAAGGTCCGGGGCCCCAATATCTCCGGGAGAATCACGAGCCGGGGGACACAGATGGCCCCCGGACCGCGGCCTAACCTTGTGGATTCCCCATCCGCCTCCGCCGGATCCAGCCCATGAGACTCCAAAACCCGGCAAGGATCCCAAACGCCAAGGGTGAAAACCCGCCCCCGCCTCCGTTCGCCGGCGGCTCGACAACGTTCACCGCAAACTGCCCCCGACCAGCCTGCCCGTAACTATCGCTCACCGTCACCATCACTGTGGCTACCCCAGCCTGGTCCGGCGCCGGTATGAGCGTCAGCACGCATCTCCCTGCCATCGTGCAACCCGTCAGCCCCACGAGAATGCCGGTTGACGGAAGCAGCGTCGGATTGGAACTCGTGGCCGTGACCATGAGCGGACCCATGCCCGTAAGCGTCAGGGTCACCTGACCCGTGTGCGGCTGCTCGATCGAAACCGGCGCAGCACCACCCACCGTGGGCGGCACAGCCACCGTCACAACCACCGTCTTCTTCACCGTATCCCCAAAGGCATCGCTCGCCGTGACCGTCACATTGGAGGTCCCCGCCTTGCTCCCCGAGGCCAGCTTGAGCGTGCAGTCCAGATCAGCCTCCGTCGTCCCGCAGCCCGAGGAGACCGTCACATTCGAGACCGGAAGTACCGCCGGGTCGCTACTGGCCACAGTCCCAGCACAGCAACTCCTCACCCGGTCATCATGGCGGCATTCGATCCATGACCGGCACCCATTCGGAATTCAACAGAGGCATTTTTGATCAGACGCGCGTTTCAAACCCCGCTTTGGCTGACTGCTAGAAATGCTGGAACTTTAGAAAGGCCGGCGTGAGCATGAGGTCCGGTTGGTTAGGGAAACTCTGATTGACCAATCGTCTCCTCACGCGAGGCGGTCGTCCCAGCGCCCTTGATCCGATCCTGCTGGGAGAGTTGATCGTGAAGGGCGTCCTCGACCGGTCCAAGACAATGTCCGCCTGCCGGATA
>JAKARN010000396.1 GCA_021828425.1 Pseudomonadota bacterium
CTCCATTCCTTCCATTGTCAAGACGCTCGAGGATCTCGCCAGTCCGCCGACCTTCAAGGAACTCGTATTGCGACCCCGGGGTCTCGTCCTGGTCACCGGGCCCACCGGGTCCGGGAAGTCGACAACACTCGCCGCCATGGTCAACCACGTCAACGAGAGTGTCATGTCCCACATTCTCACGATCGAGGACCCGATCGAGTTCGTGCATCAATCCAAGAAGTGTATTATCAACCAGCGGGAGATCCACGAGCACGCGCTCGGGTTTGCGGAGGCTTTGCGTGCCGGATTGCGTGAAGATCCGGACGTGATTTTAGTAGGTGAGATGCGTGATCTTGAAACCATCCGTCTGGCCCTCACAGCCGCCGAAACCGGGCACCTGGTTTTTGCGACGCTCCACACGAGCTCTGCTGCCAAGACAGTCGACCGTATCGTTGATGTCTTCCCGGCCGCCGAGAAGGAGATGGTCCGCACCATGCTTTCCGAGTCACTGCAGGCGGTCATCTCGCAAACCTTGCTCAAAAAGGTCGGTGGTGGGCGGATTGCGGCCTACGAAATCATGACAGCCACTCCGGCGATCCGCAATCTGATCCGGGAAAACAAAGTGGCCCAGATGTACTCGGCCATCCAGACTGGGCAGGCACATGGTATGCAAACCTTGGACCAGTGCCTGTCAGAACTGCTCCGCCGGGGGGCCATCACGCGGGAGCAAGCCCGCATCAAGGCAACCAACAAAGAGCTGTTCGCCCAAGGAGGTTGATTCATGGACCGTGAACAAGCCATTAAGTTCGTCCACGATTTGCTGCGCATCATGACCCAGCGCAGAGCCTCGGATCTCTTCATCGCGGCTGACTTCCCACCCGCCATGAAGATTGACGGTGAGGTCAAGCCGGTATCCGACCGTCCCTTCACTGCGGAACAGTCGGGCGTGATCGTACGTGCCCTTTTCAATGACCGGCAGTCCCGCGAATTCGATGCAACCAAAGAAATCAGTTTCGCAATTGCGCCGAAGGGGATAGGCCGGTTCCGGGTCAGTGCCTACGTCGAACAGGGTCGGCTGGGTGCGGTTCTCCGGACGATCAATACCCAAGTCCCCACCGTTTCCGAACTAGATCTTCCACGGATTTTAGAAGACATCTCTCTTACCAAGCGCGGACTCGTGTTGGTGGTGGGAGCAACCGGTTCGGGGAAATCCACCACCCTGGCGGCTATGATCCATCACCGGAATATTGTCGCTCACGATCACATTGTTACCATTGAGGATCCTATCGAGTATGTCCACGGCCATGGTTCCTGCTTGGTCACCCAGCGCGAACTGGGTGTAGACACCGAGTCCTGGGGAGCTGCCCTAAAAAATACATTGCGTCAAGCTCCAGACGTCATCCTGATCGGGGAGATCCGGGATCCTGAAACCATGTCATACGCTGTCGAGTTCGCCGAGACCGGGCATCTCTGTCTCAGCACCCTGCATGCCAACAACGCCAACCAAGCTCTGGACCGGATCATTAATCTCTATCCCAAGGAGCGGCGCCAGCAGTTGCTCATGGACCTTTCGCTGAATCTCAAAGCCATGATCTCCCAGCGCCTCCTTCGACGGGCAAGCGGGACCGGCCGCGTGGCGGCCTTGGAAATCCTGGTCAACACGCCGCTCGCCGCTGACCTGATCTTCAAGGGGGAAATTGCCGAGCTCAAGGAATTAATGGCGAAATCAGTCAACTCTGGTATGCAGACCTTTGACCAGGCGATTTTTGACCTTTACGAGAACGGTACCATTAGTTACGAGGAAGCACTCCGCAACGCCGACTCTCAGAATGAGTTGCGACTCCGGATCAAACTGGAAAGCAAACGAGCTTCTCGACCGGATGATTCCGAGCTCGATCAGCTCTATTTGTCGGAACCAGAAACTGTGCAGCAAAAGTCTCTTCGTATCGGAAAATAACCTCCCGCCAACTCCCTGACACCCTGTCCGGAATCTCGATGAATCTAGAACCTTATCTGCGCCTGATGGCCGAAAGATCCGCCTCGGATTTATACCTGACAACAGGCTCCCCGATCAAGATCCGGGTTCAAGGGAGAGTTCTCTCCGTGGGTCGGACACCGCTCGACGAATCCATGATCCGGGAAGCTACCCTCGGCATCATGAACGAGGCGCTGATCAACCAGTTTGAGAATCGTCATCAAGCCGAATTTCCCCTAGAAATTGCAGGAGTGGGGCGTTACCGGGTAAATGTATTTCTCGAGCGAGGCCGAGTCGCCATGGCCATCCGTTTTATTCCGATCAAGATCCCTGAACTGGATACCTTAGGTCTACCTGGAGTTCTGAAGGAGCTGATCCGGGCGCCGAGAGGACTCATCCTTGTCGTCGGCGCGACGGGGGCTGGGAAATCCACAACCCTCGCTTCCTTAATTGACTACCGGAATGCACACCAGGCAGACCATATTCTCACCATTGAGGATCCTATCGAGTACGTTTACGAAAACCGCCTGTCGATTGTGAATCAACGAGAGATTGGTAACGATGTCCTCAGTTACGCAG
>JAKARN010000397.1 GCA_021828425.1 Pseudomonadota bacterium
TGACTCCGGCTGGTGGACTCCGCGAGTATAACACCGGTGCCGGACAGCCAGATCCGGGGGAACGCTTATCGATACCGGGTCGGATCCGGGATCCCGGCATCGGAAAAGCCGCGACGGCGGATCCGGCAGGCATCGCAGGTCCCGCAGGCCCGACCGTTCTCATCCGCGTCGTAACAGGAAACGGTCCCGGCATAATCGACTCCAAGCCCCAATCCCTTGCGGATGATTTCCATCTTCGTCCAATGGAGGAGCGGTGCCTCGATCCGGATCGGACGGCCTTCGATACCCGCCTTCGTCGCCAGTTTCGCGAGATGCCCGAAGGCCTCAATGAACGCCGGACGGCAATCCGGATACCCCGAATAGTCAATCGCATTGACGCCGATAAAAATGCGCCGGGCCTCCAAAGTCTCGGCCCATCCGAGTGCCAACGCCAGAAAGACCGTGTTGCGGGCCGGGACGTAGGTCACCGGGATGCCGGAAGGCCCCTCCCCTCCCCGGGGCAGATCCCAGGCCGGATCGGTCAAGGCCGAGCCACCGAGATGGCCAAGATCGACCCGCACCACCACGTGGTCCCGAGCCCCGTATTGTCGGGCCAGATGCTCGGCCGCACGGATTTCGGCCCGGTGGCGTTGGCCATAATCGAGCGTGAGCGCGTAGCACTCGCATCCCTGCTCGCGCCCCGCAATCGCCAGCGTCGTCACGGAATCCAGCCCGCCCGAAAAAAGCACGACCGCACGGGAACTCTCGGTCACCGGCCCGGCTCCTCTCCCCAGAGGATCTTGTGGAGCTGGACCTGGAAGCGCACCGGCAAGCGGTCAGACAGGATCCAGCCGGCCAGTTCCTGCGCCTCGAGCTGGCCGTAGACCGGGGAAAAAAGGACTTCGACCCGGCTGGCCAGTCCATACCGCTCGAGGGCCGCCCGCGCCCACTCGTAATCCTCGCGGCTCGCAATCACGCATTTGACCTGGTCAGCGGGACCCAGGCATGCCAGGTTCTCGTAGCGGTTTTTCGTCACCTCGCCCGATCCCGGCGGTTTGAGATCCACCACACGCGACACGCGGGGATCGACATCCTCGACCGGAAGGGCCCCGCTCGTCTCCAGTGAGACCCGAAAACCGCGGTCGGCCAGCTGAACCAGGAGCCCTGGGGTTTCCTTCTGGGCCAAAGGCTCTCCCCCGGTCACACAGACGCGTGAAACCCCATAGGCAGCCACCCGTTCCAGGATCGTAGGGATGGCAATCCGCTCTCCTCCCGTGAACGCATAGGCCGTGTCGCACCAGCTGCAGCGCAGCGGACAGCCGGTCAACCGGACAAAGACCGTGGGATAACCACTCTCCCGTGCCTCACCCTGGAGCGACAGGAAAATTTCGCTGACCCGGAGCCAGGGTTCGGGGACGGAGGGAAACCCTGGTTCTTGGGATTCCTCCGGTCGGGTCCGGGGAGGCCTCAAGGCGTACTGGATCCTGCACCCAGGGACTTGAGTTTCTCGCGGGCCAGACGGGCCGAGCTCGAGTGCGGATACTTTTGAACCACTTCCGCGAGCGTCCGACGACCGGCCTTTGGATGTCCCATGGCAAGCTCGATCAATCCCGCCTGGAAGAGGGCAGCCGAAGCCTTGGGGGACTGGGGATCATCCCGGATCACCCGCAACGAGTCCTGGAGTGCACCTGGAAAATCCTGGATCTGGAGTTTTGCCGCTCCTTCCCAGTAATCGGCATTGGCCACGAGCGGACTCTTGGGATAGCGGTGGCGGAAGGCTCTGAAGGCACTGATGGCCGAGTGGTAATGGCCATTCTCAATGAGATGCAGCGCGGACCGGTAGACGGAAGCCGCATCCGTTGCAGCCGGTTGCACCGCAGCGGGTGCCGGTGTCGTGGCCGGCTCCGGGGCCGGGACCGACGACATGCCGGAGTCCGCCCGGAGTCGGGACAGCCGGCGATAGACCTGGACCCAGCGGGCACTTTCCCTCTCCCGGAAACGGCCCATCGTGTGGTGAATGCGGGCCAACGATCCTTCCAGTTTCTGGATCTCGCTGCGTTCGCGTTGCATCTCGCGGGTCAGCCGGAAAAGACTCCGGCTCTGAACGAGTCGTTCCAGATGGGCCAGACGGATGTCGAGCGCGTGAATCCGGGCGTAGACGGGGTCGGTCAGGGGGACGGTCTTGGGCCGGGTTGCGCACCCGTTCAGACCGGCCAGGAGAATCACGGATCCCAAGGAATAAAGCAGCACACGTTTCATGGTGACTCCCGCCCGAGAGGGCTTCAATGAGGGCTACCCGGCAGATCCGGACCCCACGCCGGCGTCGTGATCGATTCGCCGGCGACCAGGGGGATCCGGATGGGACGGATCACGTCTCCATGTGTGGAGACGGTTTCGAGCACCCGATGGTTGTCCTGATAGGCGGTAAACAGGACGATCGATCCCCCCGGTGCGAAGCACGGGGTGTCGTCCAAGGGCCCCGGGGTGAGGAGGCGGATCGCGTGATTCTTGAAGGTCATGCGGGCAATCCGCAGCAGTCCCTAGATCGGAA
>JAKARN010000398.1 GCA_021828425.1 Pseudomonadota bacterium
ACGATACCCGTGACGAGGAGGGCGAGGATGAGCGTCCCGCCGAATGGATCCTGCCAGTGTGTTCCAGCCGGAAGAAGCAGGGTCAACCAGAGCGTCATGGCCGCCATCTGGGCAAATGTGAGGGCTCCGGTACGGCAGCTCGGCCCCAAGCGCGAGAGGAGCGCAATCTGCAACCCGAAGCAGAGGGCGCCGACGATGGTGAGAAGGCTGCCTACCGTGAGGTGAAAATTCCAGCCCCCCAGAAGAAATCCCAGTCCGGCCATGCTGAGAACCACCGCCACGACGTTTCGCCGGCCTAAGCGGACCCGATAGAGAATTGCTGCCCAAATCGGCGCAAAAACCACAAACAAGCCGGTCAGAAATCCACTCTCGGTCACGGTTACGCGCTCAAGCCCCCACGTCTGGAACAGGTAGCCCAGCGCCAGTGTCCCGCCCAGACCCAACCCGACGCGCCATTCGTGGATCCGGGTCTCGCGAAAGGCCCAGGGTGCAAGCGCCAAGGCCGCGACCGCAAAGCGTAAAACCAGGAATTCGACAACCCCGATCTGCGTGACCGCGGCTTGCACGACCACGAAGGTATAGCCCCAGATCACGGTCATGGCAAGCAGCCAGGCCGCGGGTGCCCGGTCGATGAGCGGCTTGAGCCTCACGCGCCGGCCGCGTCCGGAGGGGCGATCACGACGCCGGCACCGGTCAATATCTCGAAGACGCGACGGGCGAGGCGGGGGGCTTCGATCCCATCCCCATGCATTCCGATCGTCGCGACCGTCTGGGACTCTCCTGCTCCGCGCCGGGCCAGGGCCAGGGCCTGGCGACCGGCCTCATCCGGATCACGGATGAGCGCCTCCGGTTCGGTTCGCGGAACCAACCGGCCATCGGGGCGGTAGCGGCGATCGGCAAAACCCTCGGCAACGACCCGCAGGCCCCGCCGTCTCGCCTGGTCCGCCAGAACGCTCGGGGTCTGGCAATAGACGAAAAGGGCAGGATCAATGGCTGCGATGGCTTCCACCACGGGTTCAGCATAGACCGCTTCGTCGGCCGCCTGGTGATAGAGGGCGCCATGGAGTTTCACGTGGTGGAGGATCAGTCCCTCACCTCGGGCCAAGGCCTGAAGCGCACCCAGCTGGTGGAGCACGATCGCATAGGTCTCATCCGGCGAAAAGACCAGGGACCGGCGGCCGAAACCTGCGAGATCCGGCCAACCGGGATGTGCCCCGGGAGCCACCCCCCGGACCTTGGCCCAGCGGAGCGTACGCACTGCCGTCAGTGGATCGCCCGCATGAGCCCCCGTGGCAATATTCGCGGAACTGACCCAAGGCAGCACAGCCTCATCGTCACCCATCCGCCATGCACCGAAGCTTTCGCCGAGATCGGCGTTGAGATCAATCGACCACACGGTCCCCTCTCCACTTTCCCGCACATGCTACGCCTCTCCGCGAAAGCCGCTCCCAGTCCCAAGCCCGACCTGGAGACGCGCCACCCCTTGACGCCACGCCCGAAGGGCCCGGAGGGCCACCTGTTCGTCAACCTGGCGGAATTCCACCTCCGTTCCGGCCCGGCATTGTGCCAGAACCCCCAAGTCCATACTGATGATCTCGGCCAAATGTGGATAGCCACCCTGGGTCGGATGATCCGCCATGAGGACAATGGGCGATCCATCGGATGGAACCTGGATCGATCCGAACGTCACCGGTTCAGAATCGATCTCGAGTGGCGGGTCTGGATGGAGGAGGGGGCCGGACAGGCGATACCCCATGCGATCGGAATCCGGGGTGACCTGGTAGTGAGCGCCCAGAAAGCGTTGACGGACTCCGGTGGGGAACGCATTCCAATGACTCCCTGGCAAAATCCGCAGGACCGGGATCTGGGTCCCGGCGGGTGGTCTCAAGCGCGCCGAGACCTGACTCCAGATGTGACACCCCGACTGACCAGCGTGTTCCACCGACTTCTTGGGGACTGGGCCCAGCGTGATCCAATCCCCCGAATGAAGCATCCGGCCTTCCACACCGCCCCAACCCGCGCGGAGGTCGGTTCCGAAACCACCAAGCACCGGCGCGGGCCGGCATCCACCAGACAGGGCCAGGTATCTCCAGCGTCCAGACTCCCGATCCGTCCCAATCCCGATCGTGAATGCTTGTGATGGATTGGTTTCAATGCGCGCCCAGAACGGCACCGGTCGCCCATCCAGATGGACCGGAACGATTGCGCCGGCGAGAGCGAGGCTGCTCACCCCCTCGCATCGGAGGGCCAGTCGGCTCATTCCCTCCAGTTCGACCAAGACTGCGTCTGCCGGATTGCCGGCAAGACGGTTGGCCAGCTCTGCGGCGTGGGGATCCATGGCCCCACCGACCGACACCCCGAACCGCTGGAATCCATGTCGACCGCCATCCTGCAGGGTCACGCATCCCCGGGCTTCGGTCACACGGATCTGCCCCACCTCCCCTGCTGCACTCCGGGTCATCTGGAGCCCTTCTCAGGATGGAAACGGACTTGGTCCCCGATTGCAAAACAGGCCGAAGGGGCCCG
>JAKARN010000399.1 GCA_021828425.1 Pseudomonadota bacterium
GCTTGAGAACCAAAGCCTCGAGCCGGACCCCCTGGGCCTTCAGGGCCATGAACAGCTGATCGAGGGCGGCTGTGGTCACGGCTTCGCAGCGTTCGAGGTCGTGACGGCCCTCCATCAGGACTTCCGGCTCCACAATCGGAACCATGCCGGCTTCCTGCACCAGTCCGGCATAACGGGCCAGAACCTCGGCGTTGGTCCTCAGGGCCAAAGTGGAGGGACGTTGCTCGTCCACGGCAATCACAGCCCGCCACTTGGTGAAACGCGCCCCCAACTCATGGTAGGTGGCCAACCGTTCGCGCAGGCCATCCAGTCCTTCGGTCACGGATTCATCGGGCCGCCCCGGCAACGGCTTGATCCCCCGGTCCACCTTGATGCCCGGCAGGATGCCCCGATCCTCGAGAATCTGGACGAGTCGGCTGCCGTCCCGGCCGGTTTGGCCGAGAGTCTCCTCATAGAGGATCACGCCGGAAAGGTGCTGGTCAATCCCCGGACTCGAAAACAAGAGTTCACGGTAGTCGCGTCGCGTGATTTCGGTTGAGGGGATACCCACGGCCTGGAAGCGCTTCTCGATGGTGCCCGAGCTTTCATCCGCTGCGAGGATACCCCGATCCGGTGCCATCAACTGTTGTGCCAGTGCATCGAGTGGATGGGACTTCATGGATGGATCAGGGCCGTGTGGGGAAAACCGAACCAAGGATTATGATAGCAGAAGTTCCGGGACACCCTGGGCCCACCCGAACGGGCCCGTGTTCGCCGCTTCGCGGATCCGCTTCGTCGGAGGGCTGTGTTTCCTACCTTTACAGCGTATGCGTCGGCTTGACGCCGGGCAGCCTGCCGGTCAACAGTTTCTCGAGCTTGAGCTGCGTCACCTTGGCGGTTTCTCCGATGAACTGGACACCGATCCCCTGGTTCGCACCTTGGGAACGGAAGCGGTTTCCCGCACCCACCGGCGTGACCCAGACGACCTTTCCTTCCACTCCGACCGGCTGTGTCTCACGGGGCAGTTCGATCAACAGGAACACGGACTCCCCCAGACGAAAGCCGGTCTCCGTGGTCAGGAAGAGCCCTCCCCCGCTGATGAAGGGCATGTAACAGCGATAGAGCTCGTCCAGATCGGTGAAGGCGAGCTTGATGAACCGGTTAGTCGGATTTTGAGGCATGCCGATGCACCTCCCGGGTAATACCCACCACCAGCGCTTCCAGGGCGAGCCTTTGGTTGATACCGGCCTGCGCCATGCGCTCGGTCTCGCGGGCCCGAGTATACAGGAGCCCGAGGCAATCCACGGGCAGGGCACTCAGTCGACGTTCGAGGGCCTGGGGCAACCGCTCCCCGACCGGCCAGCCCAGGCGCTGTCGGCTCGCCGTCCACAGGCACTGAGCCCAGAGACGGGCCTGGTCGGCCCACGTCAAGGGCGACCGCTCCCGGACCTGCGCGAAGGGACTCGTTTCCCCTCGAAACATCCGTTCGCATTCGTCCGCCCATTCCGCGACCAGAGCCTCCCACTCCGGGGGCCCGAGTCCGGAAACCGTCTCCTGAGCGTGCAAGGTCCAGCGCTGGCAGCGGCTCCTGAGCGTGGCCTTGAGTGCACGAGGCCGACCTGCTTCCAGGAGATAAAGGGCATGCGGGGGGGGTTCCTCCAGGGTCTTGAGGAAGGCATTGGCTGCCCCTTCCGTCAGTCGGTTGGCACGGGGAATCCAGCCGACCTTCCATCCCCCCCGATGGGCGGTCAGCGCCAGTGCGTCTTCCAACGCCCGGATCTCGTCGATCCCGATCTGTTCGGGCTCCTCCGCGATGGTCTGGAGATCGGGGTGGGCATGGCCCGCCTGCCGTTGCCGGCAGGACCAGCAGCGCCCACAGGGGGGATCACCAGACCTGCTCTCGCACAAGAGCCGCTCGATGAGATGGGTCGCCAAAAGCCATCTCCGGGATTCGGTTGCACCGGTGAGGAGGATCGCGCCGGAGGCCACCGCCTGATCCCGCCCCGGTCCCAGCGAGGCCAGCAACGACTGGGGGATTCCCCAGTCGTGGTGCGCCGCCGTCGCACGGTTCGCACCGGGCTGATTCATCGCGGCGGATCCTGGGGCGGGATTGCCCCCCCACTCGTCCAAGCCGCGAAGCGGCGGGTCAAGGCCATCTCGATCATCGCCCGGACCTTGTCCGGGGAAAGCCCCCCCTCGATCCGGACGAAACGTTCGGGATCCGCCTCCAGGCGGGATTGGTACCCGGCCCGCACCCGTTCATGCCAGTCGAGACTCTCCCGTTCCATCCGGTTCAACTGCCCGCGCTGACGGACCCGATCCAGGGCCTGGTCAACGGGTGTATCGAAGTACAGGGTGAGGTCCGGCCGGCCGGCCGATCCCAAAACCCAGTGCTCCAGCGTGGCAATCCAGGCCACCGGAAGGCCGCGTCCCGCCCCCTGGTAGGCATAGGTGGAATCCACGAAACGGTCGCAGAGCACCCAGGTCCCGGACTCCAGTGCCGGTTCGATCCGTTCTACCCAGTGTTGCCGG
>JAKARN010000400.1 GCA_021828425.1 Pseudomonadota bacterium
ATCGGCGGGGATCATGCAGGCGGAGGGTCCGGTCGTGGGAGAGGCGCATTTCCCAATGGTCATGTGGACTACGGGGCTCCCCCGGCTTGATGAGACGGAGCCTTCCGGACATGCCGAGATGGACGAGAAGCCAGTTTTGGCTCTCCAGGTGGAAGATCAGGTACTTGGCCCGGCGGGCCAGTTCCTTGATGCGGTGACCGGAAACCTCTCGGGCCAGATCCCGTGGAACCGGATAGCGCAGGCGGGGTTGCCAGACCTCGAGGGAACGGATACGGCATCCCTGGATCGCAGGCTCGAGAAATCGCCGGATCGTCTCAACTTCGGGCAGCTCGGGCACGGGGCGGCTTCCGGTTGGCCGAAAGATGGAGCATTTTCCTTGCGACGGGAAGTGGAAAAACCCAGCGGAGTGGCGGGTTGTGGCCAACCAGGGCCACCCCGAACGAGTCGTGTGCGAGGAAATAGGTCAAGGGCTTGGATAGTCCAGCCAGCCGGAGGCGCACTGTGCCCAGCGATTTGCTCCGGCCCGGCGGACCCACGCTCAACGCGCTCGCATAGGTCCAATGCCGGACGAGGCGGGCGATCATGCCGGAACTGACGTGTGGCTCGGGCGGGGTGAGCATCCAGCCGCCCCGGGCATTCCGCCGGAGGATGATCCGCGGCAGGTGGAGTGCCGTGATGTGCGAGCCCTTGGGCAGAAGACGTGTCGAGAGGAGCGTGTAGAAGTTGCCGGCCAGCCGGTAATAGAGCACGTCCCGGACGAGGTCGATCCAGGCTCCGACCTTGATGTACCGCTCGTGACCCACGGGATCGGTCCGGCCGAAGGCGAGCCTCTGGTGATTGACCCAGAGCGTGAGTTTGGGCGGGGCGAGCCCCACCCGGGCGGGCAGGATCCTTGCCAGCCGATAGCGATGTCGCACGGGCTCGTCCAGTTCGTCGATCAGGGAGACAAGTTCCAGGTTTTGTGCCCGCGCCCGGAAGGGATGGACGAGCCACCATTGCTTTCCGATCTTGCGGAAGACCACGGCCGGATGGTGGGGCTCACGGTAGGCAAACCGCAGGACGGCTCCCGGATGAACCGCAAGGAGCGTGGGGAGAGTGGGCTTCCGGTGGCGCCAGACCCCGAAGGTCACGGCCAGGGCGAGTCCCAGGACGATCAGGGCCAGTGCCAGGTTGACCCAGAATCGTTTTCGCATGGGTCAACGCCGCCGCCGCCGGACCCAGTAGGCGATTCCCGCGGCAAAGAGGAGGAGGGGAAGACCGATCAGGAACCCCGCCCCGAGCAGGCCCTCTTCGAAAGAGGTCAAGACGAGGGTGCGGTCGGGGGATTCCGGTTCGTGGAGCTTGAGCGCGGCATTCTGGCTGGTAAGCCAGTTGAAGAGGTTGAGACTGAAGGTCAGGTTTCCGCCCTCGTTGAGGAACGCATTGGCCAGAAACTCATTTGTGGCCAGGACGGCTGCCCGCTGGGTCCGGGTCTTTCCGGACGGGGCCGGGTTCAGGAGAAAGCCGAGGGGGAGGGGCCCGGGGCGGTCGTTCTGTTTCGGGTTGTACAGGAGGGTTCCGGTGAGCGGACCCTCTGCGAGCCAGCTCACGGGCAATGGACGGCTTTCGAGAAGGGTTTCCTGGGACCAGGGGGCATCAGGACGGCGGGCCAGTGCACCGGCATCTGGGAACAGGGTCTCTACGCGCAGACTCTGGGTCACCGGATTGATCGGATATTGCGTGAGGACGAGCCAGGTGGGATTCGAAATCCCGAAAAGTCGGGATTCGGCATCCACGATCGTCCCCGGGAGGAAGCGGACACCCAATGCCTGGGCCAGCGGGGCGAGTCCGTGGAGGCGCCCGGGCGGGTTGAGCCAGAGAAGGGCTCGGCCGTCCTTGACCGCACGGACCAGGGTCGCGATCTCGGAAGCCAAAAGCCGCACGGAGGGGTCATCCAGGATGAGGAGTGCAGTTTTTTTCGGGAGCGGCGCGGTCGCGAGGTTGAGGGTCCGGGTCTTGAAACCCTCGCGCACAAGCGCCTGGTTCAATGCACGGAGATCCTGGGGTCCGCTCCCGGTCAGGGACGGCTCGCCGTTGCCGGTCACGAACACGATATCCTGGTCTTGGCTGCGCGTGAGCCGGAACAGGGCATCCGTGAAGGAGCGCTGGCGGAGTGTGGTCAGGGTTTGCCTTCGGCCCTGGTAGCGGATGACGAGCTCGCCGTCCGCCGTGATGCCATAGCGTCGGACCTGGTTCAGGTGGATGTCCGGATTGATGAAGTGGAGCTGGATCCGGGGATTGACCCGGCGGTAGCGGTCGACCAGGTGGCGGATCGCGGAGCGCAACGGGTCTTCGGTCCGCACGAAGGCATCCACCTGAACGGGATGGTCGAGCAAGCGTGTGATCCGGCGGCTCGACCGGGTCAGGCTGTTGCGCCCCATCGTGGTCCAGTCCCAGGAGAGCGAGATCCGATTGGTCAACCAGAAGGCCAGACCTGCGGCTGCGAGCAGGAGGATCACGAA
>JAKARN010000022.1 GCA_021828425.1 Pseudomonadota bacterium
CCGATCTTGAGGACCATGAAGCGTCCGGCGAGGCTCAGGTAGGTCGTGAGCGCAGCCCCCTTGTTGCCGCGTTCCTCCTTTTCCACCTGGACAATGAGTTCGAGTCCTTCCGGAAGCCGTTCGCGGAGACTGTCACCGGGCTGGAAATAGTGGGGATGGATCTCCTTGGTGGGCAGGAAGCCGTTCCGCTCACCACCGTAATCCACAAAGACGGCATCGAGGCTGGGCTCGACGCGGTTGATCTTGGCTTTGTAGATGTTGGCTTTCTTTTGTTCGCGGGACGGGATTTCGATATCGAGATCGACGAGCTTCTGGCCGTCGACGATCGCCACCCGAAGCTCTTCCGGCTGGGTGGCATTGATTAACATGCGTTTCATCGATGGATACTCTCAATGCTGCTCCGAAGCGCCGCACTGGAGATCATGCTGTTCTGACAGGCAAGGTCCGGCCTCATATCGCCGGAGAGAGTGCCACAGACGTGGCCAGACCAAAATCTGCCTAGTCAGCGCTACATCACCATGCAGAACATGGGAGCGCCATGGGTTTGTGGCCCCGCATCCCCCTTCGGGGTTCCGGAACCGGAAAACGTACGCCACCTTCAGGGTTGCGTGTCACAGCGGACCTGACAAGAGGTGCCCGCTTGGGCGGGGGTCGACCTTTTGTCACGCGTCTATTATCGTCAAAAGGCCATCAAAACTCAATATCATTTTTAACACTATAATATTCCGATGAATTCCCCCCCCCTGAAGGATCCCGAATCCCGGTCCCCAAAACATCTCACGGTTTCGGAGGGGCAGGCCGGCCAGCGTCTCGACAACTGGCTCTTCCGTGAACTCAAGTCAATCCCCAAAAGCCACATTTACCGGCTGATCCGGACGGGACAGGTCCGGGTCCGCGGCGGGCGTTGCCGGCCGAGCTACCGGGTGCAGAAGGGGGACGAGATCCGGATCCCGCCCCAGACGGCCCCCAACCTCCGCATGCCGCGAAAAAGCGCACATGCGCCTCCCGATTTCCTGCTCCAGCCGCTCTACGAGGATGCCGATCTCCTCATCGTGAACAAACCGGCCGGTCTGGCCGTTCATGGCGGCAGCCGAATTTCAAGCGGACTGATCGAGCGGCTGCGCGACAGCCATCCGGAAGGGCAGTTCCTCGAACTGGCCCATCGCCTGGACCGGGGTACGAGCGGCTGCCTCATCCTGGCCCGGAGCCGAACCATGCTCCTCGCGCTCCACCGGGCGCTGCGTAACCGGGAAATCACGAAAAGCTACCTGGGCCTGCTCGCCGGCTCCCCCGCCTGGAAAACCCGAAGCCTGGATCAGGCAGTCGCGAAAGACCGCTCCACTCCGGGGACGGAAGCGGGCAAGGAGGCCCGCAGCCACTTCCGGATCGTCCGGCTGTGGCCCACCTGCGCCCTCGCCGAGATTGCGATCGAAACCGGCCGCACCCACCAGATCCGCATCCATGCCGCATCACTCGGACATCCCGTCGCCGGTGATCCGCGCTACGGTGATTCGGCATTCAACCGCCGCCTGAAGTCGGTCTATGGCTTAAACGGTCTTTTTCTCCATGCCCGCTCGGTGCGCCTGCTCCATCCGAAGACGCACGAGACCCTCTTCATCCAGGCCCCCCTGCCCGAGGAACATGAGACAGTCCTGGCCAGGCTCGATGCCCAGCCGGATTCTCAGGGCACGGGGTAGCCGGCCTGCCTCAGGAAGTGGGCCAGGCGGATCAGGGGGAGCCCGACCAGGGCCGAGGGATCCCGGGTGGCGAGCCTGTCCCACAAGGCGGGACCCAGGGATTCCGCCCGGAAGCTCGCGGCACAACTCCAGGGCTGATCGGCTTCGAGATAACGGTCGATTTCCTCCGCCGAAAGTCTGCGCATCCAGACCCGGGTATGGTCGACCGTCGTGTATTCCGATCCGCTTCGGGTATCCAGGAGCGCGAGCCCGGTCCAGAAATGGATGCTACGCCCGGACGCCCACTCGAGATCGGCCCTCGCCCGCTCCGGTGTCCCGGGTTTGTGGAGGAGCCGGCCCCCGCACTCCGCCACCTGGTCGGATCCGATGATGAGATGCGAGGGGTAGGCGGTCCTGACCGATCCGGCCTTGATGCGGGACAGACGGAGAGCCCGTTCCCGGCCGCTCTCGCCCGCGATCAGGGACTCCCCGCCGACCGGATCACACACCCGGAATCCGTCGATCAGGCGACCCAGCAATTCGCGGCGGTTTGCGGAACTCGACGCGAGCACCACCTCGGGTCTGCCCACCACAGGCCGGAGACGGGACGGGTCTCGACTCATGAAGCGCCCTCCGGGGCCGTATCCTAGACGTTCGGGGCGCCCGCCGCAAATCCGGGCACGAGGGCTCCCACCGGGGGAGGCCGAAACGTTTAGAATAAAGGGGTCCCCGCAATCCGCATCCGATCGGGCCCGGGGCCCACCCGTCAGGAGTTTTCCATGGCCGTGCAGAAAGACCGCAAAACCCGTTCCCGGCGAGACATGCGCCGCTCCCACGATGCCCTGACGCCCACGACGCTCGCAACGGATTCAACGACCGGTGACCGTCACCGCCGACATCACGTGAGCGCCGAGGGCTTCTACCGGGGACGCCGCCTGTTCACCCCCAAGGCACCCAAAACATCCGAACCGGAAAGTTGAGCCCCCAAGCGAAGACCCGGAGCTGACCGGCTTGGATCACTCCACGGTTCTGGCACTGGATGCCATGGGCGGGGATGGAGGACCCGCGGTCGTGGTCGATGCCGCCTTGGCCGAGCTCGAACGGGAACCCAGACTCGAGCTCATCCTGGTGGGTACCCCAGGGCCGCTTCAAAAGCTCGTGAGCGAGCGGACAGGCGGAGCCCCCCCGCCCCGTCTCCATCTCCAGGAAGCCACCGAAGTCATTGCCATGGATGACAATCCCATCCTGGCCCTCCGTCAAAAGAAACACGCCTCGATGCGGGTCGCGATCGACCTGGTTCACACGCAGGCAGCCCAGGCCTGTGTCAGTGCCGGCAATACCGGGGCGCTCATGGTGATTGCCAAGATGGTGCTCAAGATGCTGCCCGGCCTGGACCGTCCGGCGATCTGTGCACCGATCCCCACCCGCAATGGACACACCCTCATGCTGGATCTCGGTGCCAACGCCCTCTGCACCGCGAACCAGCTCGTGGATTTCGCCGTGATGGGTTCGGCCCTGGCCCAGGCTGTCTACGGGATTTCGCAGCCCACCCTCGGCCTTCTCAACATCGGCACCGAGGAGATCAAGGGACACGGAACCATCCGCGAGGCCCACGAACGGCTGAGCAGGAGCGGCCTCAATTACCGGGGCTTCATCGAGGGCAACGACATCAACCGGGGACGGGTGGATGTCATCGTCTCCGACGGCTTTGCCGGCAACGTGGCGCTCAAGACCATGGAAGGGACGGCCCATCTCATCAATGATTTCGTCCGCGAGGAGTTTTCACGGACTCTCCTGTCCCGGCTTTCGGGACTGGTCGCCTGGCCCATCATCCGATCTCTCAGGCAGCGACTCGATCCCCGCCTCTACAACGGGGCAAGCTTCCTCGGGGTCAACGGCATCGTGGTCAAAAGTCACGGCAATGCCGATGCCGTGGCCTTCCGCCACGCCATCCGAAGGGCCACTTCCGAGGTCCAGAACGAACTCCTCACAAAAATTCTCCGTCTCCAGCGCATCGTCCTGCCCGCAGTCGAGGAAGCCTCCCGGTGACGCCCACCCACGCCCGCATCCTCTCCACCGGCCATTACGTTCCCGAACGGGTGCTCACCAACCAGGACTTCGAACGCATGGTGACCACCTCCGACGAATGGATCCGGGACCGGACCGGGATCGAGCGCCGCCACATCGTCTCGCCCGGGGAGACCAACCTGGATTTGTGCGAACAGGCGGCCCGTTCGGCGCTTGCCGCGGCCGGTCTCGGGGCCTCCGACCTCGACCTCATTCTGGTCGCCACGACCACACCGAACCAGGTCTTTCCCAACATGGGCGTCCTGCTCCAGGAACGACTCGGGGGCCATGGCTATCCCTGTACCAGTCTCGAAGCCGCCTGCGCCGGTTTCATCTATGGTCTGGCCCTGGCCAACAGCCTGATCCAGACGGGCCAGGCCCACCGGGCCCTCGTCGTCGGAGGTGAGACCCTCTCCCGGATCACGGATTACACGGACCGATCAACCTGCATCCTGTTCGGGGACGGTGCCGGCGCCGTCATCCTCGAAGCCGCGCCCGAACCGGGCATCCTGGCGACCCACATCCATGCCGACGGGATTTACAAGGATCTCCTCTATTACCCCTCGGGGATTTCGCAGGGATTCGACCGGCTGCGCGAATCCACGGATTTCATCCGGATGAAAGGCAACGAAGTTTTCCGGGTGGCCGTGAACACCCTGTCCCAGCTCGCCCTGGAGACCCTGGAGAAGGCCGGTGTCGGATGCGCGGATCTCTCCTGGTTTGTGCCCCACCAGGCCAACCTGCGCATCATCCAGGCCATCGCCCGCAAGCTCGAACTCCCCCTGGAGCGGGTTGTGCTCACGATTGCCGAACACGGCAATACCTCGACGGCCTCGATTCCGATGGCACTCGACGTAGCCGTCCGGGACGGACGCATCCAGCGGGGCCAGCTTCTCCTCTTCGAAGCCTTCGGCGGCGGTTTCACCTGGGGTTCGGCACTCGTCCGCTACTGAAGGAGCCGAGGGTCGAGTTCGCGGAGCCCGTCCGGACCCAGTTCATGGATCCCTCCGGTCCGGAGGTTGCGCGGCAGGGCAAAGGGGCCGTATCGAACCCGGATCAGCCGGTTGACCCTGTGGCCCTGGCTTTCAAACAGTCGGCGGACCAGCCGGTTTCGTCCCTCATGGACGGTCACCCGGTACCAGTGGTTCACGCCCTCGCCGTCCAGCGCCTCGAGTTCATCAAAAGACGCCCGTCCATCCTCGAGCTCCACGCCCCGGCGGAGGGCCGATTCGGAGACCGTGGCCAGCCGACCCCGGATCCGGGCCCGGTATTCGCGGATCCAGCCCCCTGAGGGATGCATGAGGCGCCGTGCCAGATCGCCATGGGTGGTGAAGAGCAGCAGGCCTTCGCTCTGGTAATCGAGGCGGCCTACGGCAATCCATCGTCCCTGCCGCAACCGCGGCAGATGCTCGAATACGGTGGGTCGCCCCTCCGGATCCTTGCGCGTCGTGAGTTCCCCCACCGGCTTGTGATAGAGGAGGATCCGGAGCGGGATGCCGACGGCGGGCGGGGTCGCGAGCGGTCGACCGTCGAGAAAGAGGGGGTCTCCCGGGTTGATCCGTGCCCCGAGCGTGAGCGCCACGCCCCCGAGCGTCAGCCGACCCGCCCGAATCCACCCCTCGATTTCCCGGCGCGAACCCACACCCAGGTGGGCCAGGTATTTCTGGATGCGGATCGGGCCGGAGGGTGATCCGGCGTCAGTCGCGAGACGGCTTCTCCGTTCCGGCATCAAGCTCTCCTTCCGGATCCGGCAGCCCTAAAAGAGGGGCCTCTGCCAACTGATCGGGCGGAGTGGCGAGGTCAAACTCGGGGGTCGGCTCGATCAGGTCGGCAAGCTTTTCGAGCGGCGGCAGATCCGAGAGGCTCGACAGTCCGAAGTAGTCGAGGAATTCGCGGGTGGTCGCGTAGAGCGCCGGACGGCCGGGCACCTCGCGATGTCCCACCACCTGGATCCAATTGCGCTCCTCGAGGATCCGCAAGGTCGAACCGGCCACGGAGATCCCCCGCAACTCCTCGATTTCGCCGCGTGTCACCGGCTGCCGGTAGGCGATGATGGCCAGCGTTTCGAGGAGCGCCCGCGAATAGCGCGGCGGTTTGGGTTCCCACAAGGCCGAGAGGGCCTGGACGAAAGCCGACCGGATCTCGAGGCGCAGCCCGCCGGCCACCCGCTTGAGCCCGAGCCCCCGGTTTTCGTAGAGTCCTTCCAAAGCCTCGATCCACCGGCCGAGTTCGGCCGCGCTGACCGGCCGGCCCAAGGCTCCACCGAGCAGCATCTGCAAATGCGCCTCATCGAGCGGGTGAGCCGCCGCGAGGAGAGCGGCCTCGAGCAAGGCCGTCGGTTCCAAGGCACACTCATTCATGATCGGTCTCCTGGACGGGGGCCGCCTCCTCCACCGACGAGGCGGGTGCCTGGACATAGAGGGGGCCGTAGGGCGTCGCCTGGACCAGGTTCACGAGCGACTGGCGGACCAGCTCGAGCAATGCGAGAAAACTCACGACCGCCCGGGCCCGGTTCGAACCCCGGGGCAGCAGTTTCTCAAAGCGTTGGTAGCCGCGGCTCCGGGACAGCCGCTCGAGCAGGCCGGCCATGCACTCGCGCACCGAGAGCGCATCCTTGACCACGCGATGCCGGATCCGCCAGCGCGTGCGGTCGAGCAGGCGCGCCATCTGCCGCAACCAGTCCTCGAGCGCCACCTGGGGCGGTTCCGGCAGGAAATGCCGGTCCGCCTCCGGGACCACCACGAGGGCCTGCCACACGTCCCGTTCGAGCCGGGGCAAGGCATCCAGCCGTTCGGCCGCCCGGCGGATGACCTCGTACTCCTGGAGACGCTGGACCAGGGCGGCCCGTGCATCCTCCGGTTCTTCCCCGGTTTCGTCGACCGGTCGCGGAATCAGCATGCGAGCCTTGAGATTGGCCAGGTAGGCCACCATGTACAGATACTCGCCGGCGAGTTCCAGCTGCATCTGCTGCATCATGCCGATGTAGTGGAGATACTGTTCGGTGACCTGGGTCACCGGAATGTTGAGCACATCCAGGTTCTGACGACGGATCAGGTGCCAGAGGAGATCGAGCGGCCCCTCGAAGGATTCCAGAAGGAGGCGAAGCGCATCTGGTGGAATGTAGAGACCCTCGGGGTAGGTCAACCAGGGTTCGCCGTTGACCGTGGCGAGCGGCAACTCGGGCTGGCGGACCGCCACCCCCTCCCGCGGGGTTCCGGCCGGCGATCCGGTCATCGGCGATCGGCCAGACCGACCGCAGCCCGGACCTCGGCGAGGGTCTTGTGGGCTTCGTGCTCGGCCTTCTCACAACCGGCCTGCAGGATGTCTTCCACGTCCCGGGGATGACTGTGCCAGTGTTCGATCTGTTCCCGGACCGGCCCCAGGCGCTCTTCCAGGTGACCGAGCAGACGCATCTTGCAGTCGAGACATCCGATTCCGGCACTGCGGCAGCCAACCTGGGCCCATTCGCGGGTTGCCGCCGGCGAAAAGGTCTCGTGGTACTTCCAGACCGGGCAACGGGCGGGATCCCCCGGGTCACTGCGGCGGACCCGTGCCGGATCGGTCACCATGGTCCGGATTTTTTCACGCACGACCGGTTCGGGATCCCTGAGTCCGATGGCGTTGCCGTAGGACTTGGACATTTTCCGCCCGTCGGTCCCGGGCAGTTTGGCTCCCGGGGTGAGGAGCGGTCGGGGTTCCGGCAGGATCTCGCGTCCGGTGCCGCGGGCCTCGGCCGCGAGGGCCTTTTGCTCATCGGGCTTGAGATCGGGCACACCCCCGAGCAGCGATTCGATGGCATTCCACGAGGAGGCCGCCCCGGACTCCCGGTATTCCTTGACGAGCGTATCCCACCGGAGCTTCGCGGTGGGTGTCAGGCGGCCTTGCGCCCGGGCCAGCAACTGTTCGAAGGCAGGACCGCGACCATAGAGGAAATTGAAACGGCGGGCGATTTCCCGCGTGACCTCGAGATGGGCCACCTGGTCCTGTCCGACCGGAACCAGGCGGGCCGCGTAGGCCAGGACGTCGGCGGTCATGAGGACCGGGTAGCCCAGAAAGCCGTAGGTCGAAAGGTCGCGGTCCGCGAGCGCTTCCTGTTGCTCCTTGTACGTCGGAACCCGTTCCAGCCAGCCGAGCGGGGTGATCATGGACAAAAGCAGGTGCAACTCGGCGTGCTCGGGAACGCCGGACTGGACGAACAGCGTCGCCCGTTCGGGATCGACGCCCACCGCGAGCCACTCGCAGGCCATCCCGCGTGCGAGGTCCGCGAGCGCCCCCGGACTCTCGTAGTGGGTCGTGAGCGCGTGCCAGTCAGCGGCAAAGAAATAGCAGTCATGCTGCTTTTGGAGCGCAACCCAGTTTTGAAGCACCCCGACCCAGTGTCCGAGATGAAGCGGTCCCGTGGGCCGCATGCCCGAGACGACGCGCGTGGATTCTTCCGGCACCGGCGGCGGCATCAAAGCCGGAGGAGGCTCAGGGTCTCGAGGAGCGCCCGACCGGACAGCCCGGTACCCCCCAGGAACAGGGCCAGGATTCGACCCAAAAGGGGCCCCACGATGAGAAAAAAGACCCCCGTGAGGAGGAGCAGAAGAAGGATCCAGATGCCGTAGGGTTCGATCATGGAAAACCGCCGGGCCCAGGGCAGGGGCAGGATCCCGGTCAGAACCCGGCCCCCGTCCAGGGGGGGGAGCGGGAACAGGTTGAACACCATGAGCAGGATGTTGATGTAGATGCCGGCCACCGCCATCAGGATCAGAAACTGACCGAAGGGCGTGCCGGGAATGAAGATGCGGGCACCCTGGGCCACGAGGAGCCAGGTGAGGCCCATGAGAAGGTTGGCGCCCGGCCCGGCCAGTGCCACGTAGGCCATGTCCCGGTTCGGATGATGGAAGTTGCGCGGGTTGATCGGGACCGGCTTGGCCCAACCGAAAATGAAGTGGACCGGCAAAAGCAGACAGGCCAGGGGCACGAGGACGGTTCCGATCGGATCGATGTGGCGGACCGGGTTGAGGTTGAGTCGACCCAGCATTTCCGCCGTGCGATCACCGAACTGACGGGCCGCATACCCGTGCGCCACTTCGTGAAGGGTGATCGCGAAAAGTCCGGGCACCACCCAGATGGCGATGAGTTGCAGAAGACTGAGATGCGGCATCGGTGCATTATAGGCGCTCACACGCCGCTTCGCCGCGGGCCCGATCCGGCAGCGGAAACCCGGGTATCCGGAAACGGGACGGACGGGCGGCTTTTATCGACCGGATGGGTTATCATGGCACAAATGGATTCGGGTCAACCCACCTTCAGGTAATCAACGTGTGGTTCGCACTCTGGGCCGAGGATCATCCCGACCGGAGCCGGGAACGCCCGCAGTGGCGTGATCGGCACCTCGAGCGGTTGAACCGGCTTTTGGACGAGGGCCGGCTGCTGGTTGCCGGACCCCTCCTCCGCCATCCGGTTCCCGAAGTGCTGCCGGCCGCTTGCGGCGGCAGCCTGATCGTCGCCGACTTCGCCTCCCGTGAGGAAGCCGAGCACTGGATCGAAGAGGATCCCTACCAAAAAGCCGGCCTTTTCCGTTCGGTTGAGGTCCACCCCTTCCTCCCGACCATTCCTCCAGGCTGAACCATGAGCCCGACCGCTTGCGACCGCTCCCCGGAAACCGCCTCGCCGCTCGAGTCCCATCTCGCCCAGGCCTTTCCCGGAAGCCGGATCACCCTCCGGGACGATGCGGCCCTGCACCAGGGCCACCCCGGGCGCCCCGCGGGTTTTGGTCACTTCTCCCTCGAGATCGTGGCCCCGCAGTTCACCGGGCGACCCCTCCTCGAGCGCCACCGCATGATCCACCACGCCCTGGGATCGCTCGCGGACTGGCGGGTGCATGCACTCGCGATCACCGCCCGCGCCCCGGGCGAGGGGCGCCTTCCTTCTTCCCTCCCCACTTCCACTCCATCCCCGAAAGAGGTTACCCCATGAGTCACAAGAAATCCCTCCTCCGAGCCGTGGTGCTCGCCGTCGGCGTCGTTGCCCTGGCTGCCTGCAGCCACCCGTCGAAAACGAGTTCAGCCCAATCGGAAAACCGCCCGGTCGCGATCGTGAACGGGCACCCCATCCGCCAGGGCGTGCTGGACACTTTCCTCGGCGTCACGAAAAGCGCGCCGTCGCAACTGTCCCCCATGATCCAGAACCTGGCCCTGCAACGCCTCGTGGACATCCGGGTCCTGGCCGAGAAAGGCAGACAGGACGGGCTCCTGAGAAGTCCCCGTGCGCGGAACAGCCTGTTTTTGCAACGCCAGGTCCTGCTCGCCAACCTGGAAATCCGCCACTATCTCAAAACACACCCGATCACCCCGGCGCAACTCAAGTCGGCCTACACCAAAACCGTGGGACGCATGGGCCACCATGAGTACAAGGCCCGCCACATCCTGGTCAAGACCCAGGCCCAGGCCCAGGCCATCATCGTCGACCTGGAACATGGTCAGCATTTCTCCACGCTCGCGAAGAAGTTCTCCGAGGACACGACGGCCGCCGCCGGTGGCGAACTCGGCTGGGTCAGCGCGAGCCAGGAGACCCCGCCCTTTGCCGCGGCCCTGCGGAAACTCAAGGTTGGCCAGTACACGCGCGTTCCCGTGAAGACCCAGTTCGGCTGGCATGTGATCGAGCTCCAGGGCAAGCGACCGATCACCCCGCCCAGTTTCAAGCAAATGCACAGCCGGCTGCTCAACGTGTTGCGTAACAAGGAAGTGACCGACTTCATCACCCGGCTGCGCAGCCAGGCCAAGGTCAAGATCCTGCTCAAGCCCAGCGCACCGGCCCCGACGGGACCGGCGGCTCCCCCCGCCCCTCCCGCTCCGGCCAAGCCCTGAGACTCGCGGTGGGGTACGGGCTCGCCCCGTACCCCACACCGCTCAAGTCGGGCCCGGACCCGAAGAATCGCCGGGGGGCTTGATCCAGTCCCGGAATTCTTCTTCCGTCACGATCCGGGTTCCCAGACGCCGTGCCTCGTCGAGCTTGCTGCCGGGGTTTTCCCCCACCACGAGGTAGTTTGTCTTTGGGGACACCTGGGAGGAGACGGTCCCGCCCAGGGCGCGGATGGCGGATGCGGCCTCATCCCGGGTCAGGGTCGTCAAGCGACCGGTCAGCACAAAGACCTCGCCGGCGAAGCGGGACCCGGAAGCGGGCAGCGCGGGGGAGGGCCAGCGGATCCCGGCCGCCCGCAGACGCCGGATCACCTCGCGGTTCCCCGGATCGTCGAAGAACAGCCGGATGTGAAGACCGATGATCGGGCCGATTCCGGAAATCGAACAGAGATCATCACGCTCCGCCTCCTGGATGGCCTCGAGGCTGCCCCGGGAGCGGGCCAGAAGCTCGGCCGTGGTCTCGCCCACCTCCCGGATCCCCAACGCGTAGAGGAAACGGGCGAGGGTGGTATTCCGCGAGGCCTCGATCGCCAGGACCAGCTTTTCCGCCGAGCGGCGGCCCATGCGTTCGAGTCCGGCCAGCTGATCGACCTCGAGGGCATAGAGGTCGGCCGGGGTCCGGACCCATTCCGCCCGCACCAGCTGATCGATCAGTTTTTCACCCAAGCCCTGGATGTTCAGGGCTTCGCGGGAGGCAAAATGACGGATGGCCTCCTTTTTCTGGGCCGGACAGTGAAGCCCGCCGGTACAGCGAATGAGGATCCCGCCCGGATCCCGTTCCACGGGGGATCCGCAGGCCGGGCAGCGGGTCGGTTCCGAGATGGGAGGCGGCCGGGATCCTGACCCGGCCACGACGAACCGGACGATTTCCGGGATGACGTCACCGGCCCGGCGCAGGACGACCCGATCCCCCACCCGGATGTCCTTGCGGTGCATTTCGGAGACGTTGTGGAGGCTCGCATGGACGACACGCGCCCCGCCCACGAAGACCGGGGTCACCCGGGCCACGGGCGTGAGGATCCCGGTCCGCCCGACCTGAAACTCGATCTCTTCGACCCCAGTCTCGGCCTCCTCGGACTCAAACTTGAGGGCCACGGCCCACCGTGGGGCACGGGCCACGGTTCCGGCCTGCTCCTGCCCCCGGCGGTCATTCAGTTTGAAAACCACGCCATCGGCCGCGAAGGGCAAAGATTCGCGGCGCTCGTTCAGTTGCCCGAAATAACGCCAGCAGGCCTCGATCCCCTCGAGCCGGCGGACCTCCGGACTCACCGGGAAACCCGCTTCGCGCAGCCAGGCCAGAAGCGCATCCTGAAGCGCCGGCACGCCGCCCCCGGGCCCCTGCCCGACTCCGTACGCGGAAAATGCCAGGGGTCGGCTGGCCGTGATACGGGAATCCAGTTAGATCGG
>JAKARN010000023.1 GCA_021828425.1 Pseudomonadota bacterium
CTGCGAGGGCCTCGGCATCCACGAGTCTTTCGATCCCCAACGCATCGTTCCGCGCCCGACACTTAGTCTAGCTGCCGGCGCAATCCAAGGCTGGGATCCGGGGAATCCCTATTACTACGAGATCCTGAAGGGACTCGCTGGCCATTGCGGCTTCAGTGTCGAGAGTCCGTTTGAGGAGCTTCCATTCGACATCCGAAAAATTATTTTATGGGGAAGTGGCAATGAGCGCATCCGGTTTCATCACCGCTTCGGATCTCGACGGAAAACCCGTGAAAGTCGGTTCGAAGGAGTCATTCCGAGCCTGACCCGGCGCTACCGAGAAACGGACTCTGAACTCTTGAAACTTGAGTGGGCCCAACTACTCAAAACACAACCCTGCAGCGAATGCGGCGGTGGACGTCTCAACAGCGCGGCAAGAAACGTGTTTGTGGCAGGTGAGGACCTGCCGTCGGTCACCCGCTGGCCGATTGAGCAGTCCCTGATGTTTTTCCAGACCATAGTCTTGGAAGGACAAAAGGCCCAGATTGCAAGCCAAATCATCAAGGAAATCCTCGACCGCCTTCGCTTCCTATCTGATGTTGGGCTCGGCTATCTGGCACTTGAAAGGGCCACAGAAACCCTTTCTGGAGGAGAAGCACAGCGCATTCGTCTAGCCAGCCAGATCGGATCAGGGCTCGTGGGTGTCCTTTACGTGCTCGACGAGCCATCGATCGGGCTGCATCCTCGTGACAACCAGAAGCTGCTGGACACACTCTCCCGCCTCCGGGATCTTGGCAACACCCTACTTATTGTCGAGCATGACGAGGAAACCATCCGGGCCGCTGACTATGTGGTTGACATGGGTCCAGGAGCTGGAATCCATGGTGGCCGGGTTATGGCCACCGGCCGTCCAGAGGAAATTGCCCGCAACCCGGACTCCCTGACCGGGCAATACCTCTCACGCCGACGGCAAATTCCGCTTCCAACCGACCGAAAGATACCGGATCCAGTCCGCCAGCTGGTCTTAAGAAAGGTTTCAGGAAACAACCTGCGATCAATCGACGTGAGCTTTCCGCTGGGTCTCCTGGTCTGTGTCACAGGTGTCTCGGGATCGGGGAAGTCTACTCTCGTGAACGATACCCTGTACCGTGCATTGGCCCGACATTTGGGTCTTAACGGGGCTGAACCTTCTCTTCATGCTGGGCTTGAGGGTGCCGATGCCGTTGAGCGGGTGATCGACATTGACCAGAGTCCGATCGGCCGCACCCCACGATCAAACCCCGCAACATACACGGGGCTTTTCACACCGATCCGGGAGCTCTTTGCCTTGACACCGGAGGCCCGTGCGCGTGGATACGCATCGGGGCGTTTCTCCTTTAATGTCCGTGGCGGGCGCTGTGAGGCATGTGAGGGTGACGGACTGATCCGGGTTGAGATGCATTTCATGCCGGATTTTTATATTCCCTGCGAACAATGCCACGGGCTCCGGTATAACCGGGAAACGCTAGAAATCCATTACAAGGGTAAGACAATCGCAGAAGTCCTCGACATGAGTGTCGAAGAGGCCCTGGACTTTTTCTCCGCGATCCCCTCTATTGCCCTGAAACTGGCAACCCTGCGGGATGTTGGTATGGGCTATGTCCGCCTGGGCCAGAACGCCACCACACTGTCCGGGGGCGAGGCCCAGCGCATTAAGTTGTCGCGGGAGCTCAGTAAACGCGAGATGGGGAAAAGTCTCTACCTGCTTGATGAGCCAACCACAGGACTCCACTTTGAGGATATTTCGCAACTGCTTCGGGTCTTGTTTCGGTTACGAGATCGCGGTAATACCGTTATCGTCATTGAACACCACTTGGATGTCATCAAATGCGCTGACTGGATCATTGACTTGGGACCCGAGGGCGGCGCCGGTGGTGGAGCACTGATCGCTCAAGGCACACCCGAGCAGGTCGCCCAATCGCCGGATTCGGTCACCGGGCGCTTTCTCCAGGGAGCACTCCAGCAACTTGCACGCTCAGAGCCAAGGAAACGGCAACCGCAAACCCGGCCCCGGAGAGCCCGTCCCTAAGATTTTTCGGAGCGATTGTCGGTTTTTCGACGGCGCCGGAATAGACCGGTGCGCTTTTTTTCCGCTTCTGCGGCTTCCGTCTCAGAAACCGCTTCAGTTGATTTCTTTCTTCGGCTCGAGGTGGCCGGCCTGGCGACTCGTTTCTTGGCTGCTTCCTCCGGTGCGGGCTGAGCCGTCCCTTCTGCCTTCGGTGTCGAACGATGCCGGATCTTTTCCGGCCGATCTACCAACTGGACCAAGGCGACCGGTGCATGATCACCACTCCGGTACCCGGCATGAACGATGCGGAGGTAACCCCCAGGTCTCAAGCGGTAGTGCGGTCCGAGATCTGTAAATAGTTTGGTCACAGTCGGCCGGTGGCGTAACCGGTCAAAAGCCAAGCGTCGGTGGGCCACCGTATCCCCATCACGGGCCAACGTTATGATCGGTTCCACGACACGCCTGAGTTCTTTCGCCTTGGCGACCGTAGTCCGGATCTGTTCCTCAGTAATCAGCGAGATCGCGAGGTTTCGGAGAAGGCTCGCCCGGTGACTGCTCGTGCGGCCCAGCTGTCGACCAATATTTCGGTGGCGCATATCGTCATCTCCCCGCTTAACTGGCCGAAGCCGGAGCTTCCGGATGACGTGTCAGAAACCGTGGTGGCCAGTTTTCGATCGTCATGCCGAGTGAGAGAGCATGGATCGCAAGGGCATCCTTGATCTCCACGAGGGACTTCTTGCCAAGATTAGGCGTTCGCAAGAGATCGGCTTCGGTCCGCTGGACGAGATCACCGATGAACTCGATCTGCTCAGCCTTGAGGGCGTTCAACGACCGAACCGTAAGGTCCAATGCGTCGACTGGCTTGAGAAATACGGTATCTAGGGGTGCTGTGGTTGCTGGAATGGCCCCCGCCGCCGGGATCCGGGCTTCTTCATCAGTCAGGAAAACACTGAGCTGGTTTCTCAGAATCTGTGCCGCTTCGATCACGGCAGTCTCTGCCGTCATTGTCCCGTTGGTCTCAACCTCCAGAACAAGCCGGTCGAGGTCGGTTCGCTGCTCGACTCGGGCGTTTTCCACTTGGAAAGCCACACGGCGTATCGGGGAAAAGGACGCATCCAACCGGAGATGGCCGAGCGTACGCCCCCCTAGTTCCTGCCGCTGAACGGCCGGGAGGTATCCCCGGCCCCGTTCGATTACGAGTTCAAGATTTAGATGCCCCTGTTTATTGAGATGGGCGATCACATGATCGGGATTGAGGATCTCCACCTGGTGATCCAGCTGAATGTCGGATGCCCGCACAACCCCCGGCCCGGCCTTATTCAGCCGGAGGCTGGCACGCTCTACCGTCTGCGGGGCTCGGATGGCAAGCCCCTTGAGATTAAGCAACAGGTCAATTACATCCTCATTAACTCCCTCGATGGTCGTGTACTCATGCACGACCCCTGAAATCTCAACTTCCGTCACAGCATAGCCCGGAATCGAGGACAGGAGGACCCGGCGCAAGGCATTGCCCAGAGTATGTCCAAAACCGCGCTCGAGCGGTTCAAGGACGATCCTCGAGGCATGCGGCCCGATGGCCTCGCTTTTAACACCATTTGCTTTCATCAGATCGCTGGCTGAATTCACCATAAGCCACCCAAAACAGTCAGTGAAGGTTTACTTCGAATAGAACTCGACGACCAGGTTCTCGTTGATGTCCGGTGAGAGGGCCGCACGTTGAGGGATCGCTTTGAAAATTCCCTTGTATTCGTTATCGTCGACTTCGACCCATTCTGGAAATCCCAAGCCCTTCGCTTGATCGAGTGCCGCACGAATGCGCGGCTGTTTACGGGCCTTGGTCCGGATCATGACTACGTCCTGTGGGCTCAGCTGGTAGGAGGGCAGGTCCACGGTCCGGCCATTCACTTCGACGGCCCTATGGCCGACTAGTTGCCGTGCCTCTGCACGAGTCGCCGCAAATCCCATGCGGTAGACGACATTGTCAAGGCGAGATTCCAAGAGCTGGAGAAGGGTCTCTCCAGTTGCTCCGCGCCGACGCACCGCTTCCTCATAGTAACGATGGAACTGCCGCTCCAAAAGGCCATACATGCGACGGACCTTCTGCTTTTCGCGGAGTTGTAACCCGTAATCGGAGGATTTTGTCGTCCGGTTGTGGCCATGCTGGCCGGGTGGAACTTCGTGATGACACTTACTCGACAAGGGGCGGGCCGAACCTGTCAGAAACAGATCGGTCCCCTCACGTCGGGAGAGTTTAAGTCGTGGTCCGAGATACCGCGCCATGATTTGGTGTCTCCTCGCCCCCGGTCAGACCCGCCGCTTCTTGGGCGGTCGGCAACCGTTGTGGGGAATCGGGGTCACGTCTGAGATGCTATTGACCTTGAACCCCAGGTTATTGAGTGCCCGGACCGCGGATTCACGTCCGGGACCGGGGCCTTGGACCTGGACATCGAGATTGCGGACACCATGGTCGGCCAGTTGTCCAGCCACCTTCTCTGCTGCAACCTGTGCCGCAAAGGGCGTACTTTTCCTCGACCCACGATAGCCAGCCTGACCGGCACTCGACCAAGCCAGTACATTGCCTTGGCGATCAGTCACTGTGATGATGGTGTTGTTGAAAGACGCGTGAATGTGGACCAGAGCATCCACCACCACCTTGCGCGCCTTGCGGGTACGAGAAGAACCGCTTTCGTTTTCGACCATTCGTATTCAAGCCTCGTTGTCGATCTGGAAAAATCCCAACCGTCTACCGCTTGGTCTGACGTGAGCGACCCTTGCGGGTCCGTGCATTCGTTCGGGTCCGTTGGCCTCGGACCGGCAATCCGCGCCGGTGGCGCAAGCCCCGGTAAGTGCCAAGATCCATGAGTCGTTTGATGTTCATCGCCACTTCGCGGCGAAGGTCACCCTCCACGATGAAGCGTGAAACGCCAACACGAAGTGCCTCGATCTGGGGTTCGGTGAGCTCACGAACCGGCACCGATGGGTTGACTCCAGCCGCCTGACAGATCTGTTTCGCCCGTGACTGACCGATCCCGTAGATCGCGGTGAGAGCGATGGCGGCATGTTGGGTCGCCGGTATATTGACACCCGCTATTCGGGCCATGGCGAGAAACTCCCGGTCAAATGGGCAATTGTAATCTATCGATCGTATGTCGGCAAGACCCTAACCCTGCCGCTGCTTATGCCGGGCTTCCTTGCAAACCACCCGGATTACTCGTCCCCTTTTCACGATCTTGCAATTCCGGCAAATACGCTTGACTGACGTTCGTACTTTCATGGCTATCCCCTGAGCGACTTGGGCTAGGTGGTCCGTCGCGCGCCGTGGAAACCGGACCGCTTGAGCAGGCTTTCATACTGATGCGACATGAGATGCGCCTGCAGCTGGGCCATGAAATCCATGACCACGACCACAATGATCAAAAGCGAGGTCCCCCCGAAGTAGAAAGGGACGTGAAAATCGGACATGAGGAACTGGGGCAAGAGACAGACGGCCGTAACGTAGATTGATCCCCAGAAGGTCAGACGGTTGAGAATGCCATCAATGAAGCCGGCAGTCTGTTCGCCTGGACGAATACCCGGAATAAACGCTCCAGATTTCTTGAGATTATCAGCTGTTTCCTTGGAGTTAAAGACCAAAGCCGTATAGAAAAAGCAGAAAAAGATGATGAGGCCCGAGTAAAGAATCACGTAGAGAGGTTGCGGAAAACTCAGGATCGTCTTGAGACGGTCCAGCCAGAGGAACTGTTTGCTGTTTCCGAACCAACCGCCAATCAGCGCGGGGAACAGAATTAGGCTCGAGGCAAAAATGGGAGGGATCACACCCGGCATGTTCAGCTTGAGAGGCAGATGAGAACTTTGTGCAGCATAGAGACGATTGCCCTGTTGGCGCTTGGCGTAATTCACCGTGATGCGCCGCTGGCCGCGCTCGATAAAAACCACAAACATCGTCACTAGTAACACAACGACCGCGATGAAGATCGCCATGATTGGTGACATCTGCCCGGTATTGACGAGCTGGAGGGTGCCCGCCACCGCAGAGGGCAAACCAGCCACAATGCCGGCAAAAATGATCATTGAAATCCCATTCCCAATTCCCCGCTCCGTCATCTGCTCACCAAGCCACATCAAAAAGACTGTCCCAGTCACCAGGCTTACAACCGCCGTCACGATAAAACCGACCCCGGGATCAACCACCACCCCCTGTGATTGCAGGGCCATGGAGGCGAACAGCGCCTGAATGAAGGCCAAGCCGACGGTGCTATAGCGGGTGTACCGGGTCAACTTGCGCTGGCCTGAATAGCCTTCCTTTTTCAAGGCCTCAAAACTGGGCAACACAGAGGTCAAAAGCTGGATAACGATCGAGGCTGAAATGTAGGGCATGATGCCTAGAGCAAAGACACTCATGCGAGCCAGGGCGCCGCCGGAAAACATGTTGAACATCGACAAGATGCCGCCCTGCTGTGCATTAAACAGCCGAGCCAAGGCCACCGGGTTGATGCCCGGGACCGGGATATGTGCTCCAACCCGGAAGACAAACAGGGCACCGATCAGGAACAGGAAGCGACCACGCAGTTCGGCTGATCCTTTGATCCCGCCAAGGGAACCGGTCATCGCACCTGCCGTCCGCGACATGTCAAGCCTCCACTCGGCCGCCCAAGGCCTCGATGCGGGCACGGGCTCCACGGGTCACGCGAAGCCCTCGGATCGTCAGTGCCTTCTCACAGGTCCCGTTCAGGATCACCTTGACCACTTCGGTTCCCTGTGGCACCAACCGGGCGCGCCTCAGCATAGCAAGATCAATCACCGTCTCCTCGAGTCGGGCGAGATCTCCCAGTCGGACTGCAGCGTAGCGACGTGAAAGCGCCGAGCGGAATCCCACTTTGGGGAGGCGACGCTGCAAAGGCATTTGGCCTCCCTCGAAGCCTATCTTACGAAGCCCACCGGTTCGGGCATGCTGGCCTTTGTGGCCACGTCCTGCCGTCTTGCCAAGCCCGGAACCCACACCACGGCCCACCCGTTTGGCACGGACGCGGGCGCCCGATCCCGAATGCAAGTCATTGAGTCGCACGAGATTCACCCTCCACGTCCAACAGGCTTTCGATTTTCCGGATCATCCCAAGGTTTTCCGGCGTGGCGTCAAGCACGACACTATGTCCTGGACGCCTGAGCCCCAAGCCGTAGGCACAGGAACGCTGCCGGCTGGTTTTCTTAGCCAGACTACGCACAAGTGTCACCCGGAGACGACGAACCGTCATCATGGCTTCACCCGGAGTTGGTCTTTGGAGAGGCCGCGTCGTGCAGCAATCGACTTAGGCGACTCAAGACCGGTGAGCGCCGCCATGGTGGCTCGAACCACGTTGATTGGATTCCTGGAACCCATGGCTTTGGCCAAGACATTGCGCACTCCCAAGACTTCAAGCAAGGAACGCATAGCACCACCGGCAATGATCCCGGTTCCTTCAGAAGCCGGCTGAAGATACACCCGCGTGGCCCCATGGCGACCGTGGACCGCATAATGCAGCGTGCCTTGGTTGAGTGGGATCTTCAAGAGATGACCCCGGGCTTCTTCCATGGCTTTTTGGATGGCGAGCGGAACTTCACGGGCCTTGCCGTAGCCGAACCCAACGCGCCCACGGCCATCACCAACCACGGTAAGGGCGGCGAAACCGAAGCGACGCCCACCCTTGACCACTTTGGCCACCCGGTTGACAGCTACCAGTTTCTCTTGGAACTCACTCGTTTCCGCAGTCTCTCGTGCCATGTACGCTCCGACTATCAACTAAAACTGGAGGCCGCCGGACCGGGCCCCTTCTGCCAGAGCCCGAACACGACCGTGATATTTGAACCCAGACCGATCAAATGCCACCCGGTGGATACCCGCGGCAACCGCACGTTCGGCCAAAAGCCGACCGACCCGCTCAGCGCGTGCAGTCTTCGGGGTGCCCGGGGACCAAGAATCTCTAACCTCGGGCTCAAGACTTGAGGCCTGGACCAAGACCCGTGCCCCCTCTGGGGTGAAAATCTGGGCGTAGATATGGTTCGGCGTACGGAACACGGTGAGCCGCATCGCTCCTTGTCGAGCAATCCGGGCACGGGCACGGCGTGCTCGCCGCAGACGAGATGGCTTTTTTCCGGAAGGGGTAATCTTCAGGGTCATTTCTTCTTTGTCTCCTTCAGTTTGAGCAACTCGCCCGCGTATCGGACACCCTTCCCCTTGTAGGGATCGGAGCGCCGCAGCGACCGAATCTCCGCTGCCACTTGGCCAACCCGTTGCCGATCGCATCCCTTGATCATGATTTCGGTCTGAGACGGTGTCTCGATCGTAATCTCTGGCGGTATCGGATAGACGACCGGTTTGGAATACCCCAGCGTCATTTGCAGGTTCCGCCCCTGGACTTGGGCACGGTAACCCACCCCAACCAGTTCGAGTCGACGCTCAAACCCCCGGCTTACCCCTTCAACCATGTTGGCGACAATCGCCCGGATCGTTCCGGAGAGGGCTCTGTTCTGCCGGCTGGAACCTTGCACCGCAATGGAGAGCATGCCTTCGGCCCGTTCAAACCCTAAAGCTGGAGGGCACTCCATAAGCAACCGACCCCGAGGGCCTTGGATGGCCACGGACCGGCCCTTGAGTTCGACCGAAACCCCCTTGGGAATCGGAATAGGACGTTTTCCGACCCGGGACATTTATTGACCCCCCCCGTTCAATCCAGATGGCATCAGGAAACAAGACACAGGATTTCCCCCCCTTCGCCGATAACCCGTGCTTGGCGATCACTCATAACACCCCGAGAAGTCGAAATAACAGCCACGCCGTAGCCATTCTGGACCCGGGGCAGGCGACGCCGATCACGGTAAACCCGCAATCCCGGACGGCTCACACGCCGCAGCAGGCGGATGGCTGGTTGACCCTCGTGATACCGCAAGCGGATCTTGAGGAGCGGAATCGGCCCATCGTTGCGTTCGTTGACCTCATCAAGATAGCCTTCCTCCTTGAGGACACGCGCCACTTCCCGCTTAAGCCGTGAAGAAGGCAACTCGACTTCCGCGTGCCCAGCACGCTGGGCATTCCGGATCCGTGTCAAAAGATCAGCCAAGGGATCGGACATCGTCATCGTCTTCTCCTACCAGCTGGCCTTGCGGAGGCCGGGAATATCTCCGCGCATGGCCAGTTCCCGTAGGGCGGAACGGCCCAATCCGAATTTACGGTACACCCCCCGTGCGCGCCCAGTCATCGAGCAGCGCCGCCGCTGGCGGCACGGACTACTGTCCCGGGGTAAGCGTGCTAACGCATCAACTGCGCTCCGGCGCTCATCAAACGTGAGCTTGAGATCGCGCGCCGCTTTTTTCAGCGCATCTCGCCGGGCCTGCAAACGCAGAGCCTGTTTTTTGCGTTTGAGCTCACGGTTGATCATTGATTTCTTGGCCATCGGTCCCCCCGTTCACCTAATTCCGGAACGGAAATGAAAATGCCTTGAGTAATAGCCGGGCCTCATCATCGGTCCGGGCAGTCGTTGTGAAGTTGATATCAAGTCCGCGCAGAGCATCAATCTTGTCGTAATCGATTTCTGGGAAAATGATCTGTTCGCGGACGCCTAGGGTATAGTTCCCCCGTCCGTCGAAGGCACGCGGGTTGAGCCCCCGGAAATCACGTATCCGTGGGATTGCAACCTGGATCAGGCGATCCAAAAACTCGTACATGCGCTCGCGGCGGAGGGTCACCTTGCAACCAATAGGCCACCCTTCGCGGACCTTGAAACTGGCAATCGACTTGCGGGCGTGTGTCACCACCGGCCGCTGGCCGGTGATGGCCGAGAGATCGGAGACGGCATGGTCGATAATCTTCCGGTCGCCGGTCGCTTCACCCACTCCCATGTTCAGGGTGATCTTGCTGATGCGGGGGACCGCCATGCGGTTCGCATAGCCGTGCTCGCGCATCAAACGGGGCACGATCTCCTGTTCATACTGTTCTTGCAGGCGGTTCATGGGATTCCTCTCAGGCATCCACCGACTCGCCGGTTGAACGGAAGAAACGGACCTTGCGGCCGTCTCCGAGCTTGCGGTAACCGATACGGGACGGCTTCTTTTCGACTGGATTGTAAATCATGACGTTCGAGACGTGCAGCGCAGCCTCACGCTCGACAATCCCCCCTTGGGTATTGGTATTGGGGTTGGGCTTAAGGTGTTTTTTGACCATGTGAATCCCCTCGATCCACACCCGGTCATCCGCCACTCGCAGGACGATGCCCCGTCGCCCCCTGTCCCGACCGGCGATCACCACGACTTCATCCCCCTTTCGGACTCGTTTCATCGAACGCTCCTCACAGGACTTCAGGTGCCAACGACACAATGCGCATGAACCGCTCGGTCCGGAGTTCGCGCGTCACGGGCCCGAAAATGCGTGTGCCAATGGGTTCTTGCTTGTTGTTGAGCAGGACCGCCGCATTGGTGTCGAAGCGGATGAGAGAACCGTCCGGCCGACGGATCCCACGACGGGTCCGCACCACCAGTGCATCGTAGACCTCGCCCTTCTTGACTTTCCCCCGCGGCATAGCCTCACTGATGCTGACCTTGATAATGTCCCCGATACCTGCATAACGGCGCTTTGATCCGCCCAAGACCTTGATGCAACGCAGCTGCTTGGCTCCGCTGTTGTCTGCCGAGGCCAGCACCGTTTCCATCTGGATCATGACGCCCTCCCTCCGACGGTATCCTCATGCCCGATGACCGCCTCGACACTCCAGCTTTTCCGCTTTGAAAATGGCCGACATTCACGGATGCGGACGAGATCTCCTGCCATCACCTTGCCACTTTCATCGTGCGCCATGATCCGGGTCCGGCGCCGGATGTACTTGTGGTACTTGGGATGGCGAACCTGCCGCGCGAGCTCGATCACCACTGACTTTGACCTCGTAGCGCGAATTGCTCGTCCGGTCATGACGCGGCCCCGATCTGCTGAAACTTCATTCATCATGAACCATCCCCCCGGAGACGTTCGTTCAGGACCGTCAGGATCCGTGCTGCCTCACGCCGTGATTTCCGGAACTCATGTGGTTTGCCCATCTGGCCAACACCTCGTTCGATCCGCAGCTTGGTCAAGCCCCGCTTTTCCGCGGCCAATGCCTCTGTCAGTTCCGCCGTTGTCTGGGTACGACGTTCTTTCATGTTCATCCGAGCACCGTCCGCATCACAAATTGGGTTCGAATCGGCAACTTGGCAGCAGCGAGACGCAGAGCCTCACGGGCAACCTCCTCGGTAACCCCCTCCATTTCGTATAAGACAAAGCCTGGACGGATCCTCGCAGCCCAGTATTCCACGTTGCCCTTTCCACTTCCCATCCGGACCTCGAGCGGCTTGCGTGTCACGGGAACATCCGGGAAGACCCGGATCCATATTTTCCCGCCACGCCGGACATGGTGCGTAATTGCTCGACGGGCGGCCTCAATCTGGCGGGCCGTCACCATTCCTGCTTCGGCTGCTTTGAGGCCGAACTCGCCAAAGGCCACGGTATGGCCGCGAGTCGCGACCCCCCGGTTGCGGCCCTTCTGCTGCTTGCGAAATTTGCTTCGCTTCGGCTGTAACATGGTTCGGCTCTCGCTCCTAGGACGTTCCGGTTTCCGCAGCCGCTGGTGCCACTACCGGTTCAATCAGCTCTCCCTTGAAGATCCAGATCTTGATGCCAATCGTGCCGTAGGTGGTCTTGGCTGTAGCCTGCCCGAAATCAATATCGGCTCGCAGAGTGTGCAATGGAACCCGGCCCTCGTGGTACCACTCGCTCCGGGCAATTTCCGCTCCGTTGAGTCTCCCCGAGACCCTGACTTTGACACCCTGTGCCCCAGCGCGCATGGCTGAAGTTACCGCGCGACGCATGGCTCGCCGGAACATGATGCGGCGCTCGAGCTGATCGGCGATGCTTTGGGCAACTAGAGTTGCGTCGAGCTCCGGCTTGCGAACCTCCTGGAT
>JAKARN010000024.1 GCA_021828425.1 Pseudomonadota bacterium
CAAGCTGGAGCCGGTCACGCGGATTCGGGTGAGATGGGTTGCCCGTGCGGAAGACGTAGTCGAACTGGCGGATCTTGTTCGTGCGTGGTGTGATGGCAGGATATGGGCGATCGCGTCGACTGGGCTCAAGGCCCATGAGGCAAAAAAACATAGGAAAATGATATAGATATGATTTGCTTGCTTGGCGTAGGGGAACGACATCGAAGGCATCCTGAGTCAAGGAATTGTATGCACTCCTCCGGTGCCTGCCGACACGCTCGGCAAGAAGTGCTTGGGAGAGTTAGAACCAGATCGAGCGGTGTAGTTCCCCGACTTGCACGGATGGACCTAAAACCGATACTGGAACATGAGACGCTCGTAGAGGAATGTCCCAAGGTCGGGAGTTCCGTATTGTCCGTTGATACCGGTCACGATGCCAAGACGATTTCGCACGGACAGGCCGCTCAGCGGACCTCCGGCAAACCAGGTCAGGTCGATGTCGGTTTCATGCGTGTCGGGGTAGGTAGGGGTGGTCCAGTAGCCCGCTTCGCTCAGGATGATCCGGAAGGAGTGATCCAGAAACTGGGTCCAAGCGAGTTTAAGCGCCTGCCCAGGACCTTTTTCCACTAGACCTGCTGTCATGGATGTGGTGTAGAGCGGGTCTGTGGCATATCCTGAAGTGTAGGGAGAAACCACGGACCCGTTCCTGAAGTTTGCTGTCCCCCCGTGCGGAATACGGTCATAGCTCAGGACCAATCGGCTGGAGCTGAAGCCCAGACCGATCTCTGCTCCGTAGACCGAACTCGACACGGGGATTCCGAGAGACGTGGAGTGCCGACTCCACTCACGGAGTCCCTGTATCCCGAAAATGAGAAAGTCAGCTCCTTGCAGGGCAAGATGGAGCGACCCGCTGCCGTAAGCCATCTGGGCAAAGTGGTAGAAATCGTAGTACCAGAGATCAGCACGGACGGCCTTCCGGACCCATGTGGATCCCAAAGCGAATGTACCCGGGTTTCGGGTGCTGCCGACCGTTGGGTCGGGAGTGCCGCCATAGATGCCGGCGATACCGGCCGAATTGTAGAGGTTGGTGGCCGAGAACCGTGACGAGGTTCTGCTTTTCCAGCGAAACTCGCGAATGACCTCCAGGGTCCAGCCTGGCACTGGATCCCATCGACCGAAGAGTCCTTCGTAGGTCGCTGGGATCAGTCGCGAGTCCGAGGAACCCATCCAAGGCGTATTGAGCGGGAAGGCACCACCCCCGATCTGGAAGCCGGCCTGCTGGTAGGTCAGGTAGGCTTGACCAAGACTTTGCAGAGTGTGGGTTCCGTAAAGAGTGGTGTCCAGGGCTCGATAGTCCATCTGTGAGTTGTTGATGCCAAAAAGGTCAGTCGCTATATAGAAACTGGCATACCCACGCCAGTGAGCGCCAAAACGTTTTGAACGGAAGTTGAAGAGGCCGGCCAGACCGTTGGCGTGCTGGTCAAGTGGGGCAGCAGAGTTCTCGTACCAACGGGAGAAGTCATAGTCCCGGAAGCGTCCGGTCAGTGTGCCTACCTGACCCAGAGAGAGACGATGCTGGGGGTGATGCTTGGCTGTTGCCCGGGCCATGGCAACCGGAATGGCAGCCAGGCCGGTGGCGGCAAGGAGCAGGAAGATGCTCCATCTGGATCCTTGGGGCCGGGAGGATTTGTCTGAGACAGGTCGGGGCATTGGATTTAGATATGTTGCCGAAGTATGACAAGAATAAATGGCGAACATGACAGAGTTGTGACATTACGATCGGCGCCCCGGCAATGCATCCATGGAGGGTGGACCGCGATATGGCAGGAACGTGTGAGCTCGGGGCCGTGCTAGGATGCCCAAAGCTCGTTGACCCACTGCTGCGATGCTTGACCAAGCCCAAGCAGGGTTTCCCCAATACCGTCCGTCCATTTGTTAAGGAGCATGAGATGAGATTTTTGAGACCCCTGAAGATCCTTGCCCTGTGTGGAGCAGTCGGTGGTACCCTCCTCTCGCTGCACGCTCACGCGGCACCCGTATCCAACAGCAGGGATGTGGTCGGACCGGTTGTGATAGGAGAGGCCAATGCGGTCCGATTTTCTCATGTGCTCCCGACCGGGCGCATCGTTTCTCCGCGCGGCCTTATCCAGGGAACACGCAACTTTGCCACGGCTCTCCTGCCTTGGGGGAGCGTCGTGGCCGTTCTCAATAATGGTGCGACCCGCGACCAAGATGTCACCCTCTATTCCGCCGAGTCATTGAGGGAGATAACCCGGCTCGTGGCAACACAGGGATCTTCACGTCGGTTGAGGAGGGCCAGTGGAGGCGACAAGACTGCGGTTGGGTACCAAAGTTTCTTTCAGGGCATGACCGTCAGTGTGCATGGGAGGAGACTCTTTGTGGCAGGTGGAGCCAGTGACGATGTATTGGCCTTGGCCTGGCGGGATGGGCATGTCGTGGTTCTCCGTCGCTATCCCTTGAGGTGGCAACCATTTCCTGGCAACCAGTATCCTTACCATTACGCGGGACATCACATCATTGCGCATCGTTTGTTCTATCCCGATGCGGTTGCAGCAGGTCCGCGTGGTCGTCACCTGTTCGTGAGCGGCCTTTTGGCGAACAGTCTTGCGCGTGTCGACCTCAGAAACGGCCATGTCCGCTATCTCAATGTCGGTCCGTATCCATTCGCCTTGGCTTTTGCCGATAAAGGACAACGGCTCGTCGTGAGCCTCTGGGGGAGTGACCGTGTGGCGATCGTTGAGCCCCAAAAGCTGAGACTCTCCGGGACCATCCCGCTGGGCCCGCCCACGGGTCCCGGGAACACCCGCGCTGGAATCCATCCGACCGCACTAGCCGCGATTCCAGGAACTCCCGATGTGCTGGTTGCCCTATCGAATGTGGACCAGGTAGCCCGAGTCAATGTCCGTTCCCTCCGGGAGATGGACGTGCTGGATGACAGTCCATATCCGGGCTCGCCCCCTGGCAGCTATCCGGATGCCTTGGCTGTGGCCAGGGGGCGGATTTTCGTTGCGAATGCGGGCAACAACGATGTTGCCGTGTTCTCCCTCAAGAGTGGAAGGCAGCTTGGACTGATTCCCACCGGGTGGTATCCAACCTCGCTGGGCGTCCGGAATGGAGCCCTCTTCATTGCCTCCGCCAAGGGTCTGGGATCCGGACCCAATGTCGACCACCAATGGGTGGGTGACATGATGGGGGGGCTCGTGCAGAAGATCGACCTTGCCACGCTCTCACGGTATGGGACCCGATGGACCCGTGATGTCCTCAGGAATGACCACTTTGCGAATCGACAACGCGCGGTTCGACATCAGGCCGACCGGAAGACTGCCCACTGGTTGCGCCGGCATATCCGGTATGTGGTTTTTGTCCTGAGGGAAAACAAAACGTTCGACGAGGATCTGGGCGACTATCGGCCAGCGGGGCATTGGGCCGATCCACACCTAGACCTCTACGGGCCACGGGAGCTTCCCAATCTTTACAACCTCGCACACCGGGAAACCCTGTTCGTGAATTTCATGGCTGATGGGGAAGTGACCGCGCAGGGTCACCAATGGACAACTGCCGCATCGGATTCCGATTTCGTGCAGCGAACTTGGCCGGAATACTATTCAGGCCGGGGATTGGTCGCCAATCCCGGATGGACGCAGTCCCTGATCCCGGGCGGGGCAACGGGGACAGGGGGAGTGCCTCTCGGGGTGGACAATCCCTACGCGATCTATGAAAACCTTTCGGCGCTGGGTGCTTGGTCCAATCCCTGGATCAGTTATCCAGGCCGTCTGTTCCTTTTCAACGATCTTCTCGCACATCGGGTGTCCTTCGAGGATTTTGGCGAGTTTGTCTCCCGATCTGAGGCAGGCAGCATTTCTGCAGCGATGAGGCAGCACTTGGCCTTGCAAGTACCAGGATGGGACCGCATGCTTCTCGATACCTACCGGGTGCAACGGGCTGTGGACTGGCTCAAAGGCCACTCCGGTTCCCGTTTCCCTCATTTCATCTATATCTGGCTTCCGGATGACCATACAGCCGGCCGGTCACCTTGTTACTATACGCCGGATTACTATGTCGCCAACAACGACTACGCAACCGCCCGTTTCATTCATTACCTGTCGACCACGCCTCAGTGGAGACACATGGTGGTGTTTGTGACCGAGGACGATGCCCAGTCAGGCGCAGATCACATCAATGCCCATCGCACCTTGGCCCTCGCGGTCGGGCCTTGGGTCAAAAAAGGCCACTTGGAGACACATCTTTACTCGCAGGTCAACATCCTAAAGACCGTGGAAGCGATTTTTGATCTCCCTGCGCTGTCGCAGTGGGACCAGAATGCCCGCGTTTTTTCCGGTCTGTGGACCCGCCATCCGGATTTCGCGCCAACTCCGGTCCTGCCCATGCAGGTCCGACTGGCCTTTAACGCGGGAGCTTGCAGCCATTACACGTTGATGCGACGGGAAGCCGGAGTGAATGGCCATAATTTGCCACCTGACTGGAAAGCCTGGTACCGGGCACGACAGGCACGGCACTCCGGATCTGACCCAGATCCGGTTCCGAATCCACGGAAATCCTACTCTCCGACCAGTCTCCTCAAGGTTTCGGGACCGGAGCAGATGAAGCAGGAATGGGTGGCGAGCAAAGGCTTGAAATCCTATGAGAGGGTCATGGCCTACCTCAGGCGGTACGCCGCGCGTCGGAAGGCTCCGCTGTCGGCCTACGAAGGCGGCGAAAGACGCTAGCGAGATCTGTTGTCAACCGGAGCGCATCTGAACCGTTAAATGGGCGTAGATCGAGGGTCGTGCTATCATGACTCTAGGTTTTCACCAGTGGAATTTGAGGGTTTCATGATGCGCAAGTTCGTGTTTTTACCGGCTTTGATGATGACGGTCCTGCTTGCTGGATGTGCAAGTAATCTGGGGGGCAGTTCCTATTACCGGGGTGAGGCGCGGACAATTCAGCGGGTTCGTCTGGGGACCTTGGTAGCGGTCCGTTTTGTCACCATTTCAGGAGGACAAGCTCGCGGACAGGTCACGAACGGCCAGATTGGAACAGTGGTAGGAGGAGTGGCCGGCGGGATCGCAGGCAGTGCGATCGGTGGCGGTCGAGGGGCGGCGTTGGCCACGGTCGGTGGGGTAGTACTCGGCGCCATTGCGGGGCACGCCATCGGGCATTCGACTGGGAAAGTGCCGGGTGTACAGCTGACGGTCCGTCTGGATAGCGGTCGCCTGATGGCAGTTGTGCAACAACAGGGTCATACCACTTGGACCAGCGGTGAACGAGTTCAAGTTCTCTATTCTGCGGACGGTATCGTCCGCGTTCAACCGCTAAACTGAACAACTGTCCATCTGTTTGAACCACCTTGTGTGATCGCCCTGATTTTGGGAAGTAGTCAGGCCATGTTTCATGGCGGTGCGGCTGAAGTGTGTGCGGCGGGTTGTGGAGTTGGGGGTTTGTTCCTGATGAGGTTTGGATTTAAAGCGGGGGGGAGGAGATTTCGTCGATCACATTGAAGCGACCGGCGGCAGCGATTTTTTCCGGCGATGCCCGGCGTAGACGCAGCCAGACGATCCCGAGAGTGAACAGGATAAAAAGAGGAGCCAGCGTAAGTCGGGCGGACAGGGGAACCAGCGTCAAGATCATGGCAGCGGCAATAAGCAGTGAAGCCATTGTCGGGATAACCCAATGAAAAAGCCAATGACTCTGGGCCGTCCGGCGAGAGAATGGTCCGAGTGCACAGTTGGCCAGGATATGACCTAGGAAGAGTCCCAAGCTGCTCAGGGTGATGAGCAAGATGTAGCCGTGGAATGGGCCCAGCCAGAATCCGGTACACAAGGAGAGAGTAGCTGCGCCGAGCGTGGTCACGATCAGGGCCTGTGACGGATTACGCCGCGTATCGGTTTGGCCCAACCGTTCCGGAAAGACGACCCCGTCACGGCCGAGAGCAAAAATCATCCGAGCGCAACTAAGCAGGGGCGCTAGACTGCCGGCGAGCATCGAGTTTGCGATCAGCAGGAGGACAAGCCATGCCAGAACGGGCGAATGCAGTACCTCCTCGACAAGGATTGCCCCGGGAACCAGGGATCGGGCAAAACTGCCCATTCGGGTATAACCCCAGGCTACCGTCAAAGCATAGGCCATGAGCAAGAACAACACGGACGAGAAGAGAAACGCGGCGATCACGGCCCGGCGGATCCGTTTTTGGGGAGATTGTGTTTCCTCTCCCAATGCGACTGCAGCCGAGGATCCCGAAACAGCGAACATGGCGATCAGGACTCCGTGTCCGAAGCCGCTCAAGCCGCCCTTGGCCCAGAGGGGGTTCAGCACTTCCCAGGTCATGGAATGCGGAGAGCGGATGATCAGCAAAACTGACAGGACGAGGAGAACAACAATTTCGGCAGTCCCGGTCCAGACGGCATAACGCAGTGAGGGGCGGATCCCCTTGAGCGCAAGCAGGAGAACTGCGCCATAAAACAGGAGAGTCACCGGCCACCAGAGCCACCCTGGGGAAGTAATGCCCAAGAAATGGTGGAGGACCCCAGGGAGAAAAACTCCACCAACAAAAACGGTGGCGTTGGTCAAGATGTTGAAATAGGAAATGAGGAAAAGGAAGGCACCATAAACTGCCCATCGACTTCCCAGTCCGTGGGCAATATAGCTATAAAACCCGCCAGCCGAGGCAATCGATTTGGAAAACTGGAGAGTGGTATTGATCATGAGGCCAGCCGTGATGACGCCGGCCAGCATGGCCAAGGGTAGGGCGCCCTGCGCATAGACGGCGGCACCGGTCAGGGTCGCTGCCATCGCACCAGCCGGGGCAATTAGCGAGATGGACTGGTAGGTTAGCTGCCAGAAGCCGACCGCGTCCCGGTCCAGTGTCTGCGATGCGGTGGCGGTTTTGGGCATATCCGGCATCTCCTGAGAAACGGTTTACTGGTGATCTCGAGCAAGTACCTCGTGATAAAACTGGACCAGACTGCGGTCAAGATGAGACAGGGTGGCTGGATGGAGGTAGAGCATATGCCCGGAGTGGTAGAAGTGGAAATGGACCCGTGTCATGAGGTAAGGGGGGAGTTTCATATGGGCAAAGTCGAACTCGGTCTTGTAGAACGGGGTTGCGAGGTCAAAATATCCATTCCCGGAAAAAATCTGGAGATAGGGATTTTTTCTCATCGCGTCTGCCAGATTGGGCGCAACATCAGGCAGGGGCCATGAGGAACCCGCTCCCGGGAACCGGTGATTCCAGTTCCACTTCCGGATAACCTGTCCGTTCATCACCCGGTAGACGCGATGAGCGCTGTAGTGCAGGCGTTCGTGGACGTACCAGTTGAATGCCGCTGTAAAAGCGGGCGAGACGGCGGCCATGAGCGCTCCGTAGTCCGGGAATTCCTCGGCCCCGTCCCGATTGATTCCGGTGAAGCGTGCATCAAGGCGGCCAACAAACTGTTCGCGTCCTCGATCTCTGAGCAGTTGAGCCCGGAAACGGCTTGGAGTAACCCGCAGGTGGACCGCAGCGAGGAAGCGGGTACTGAGACCTGTATATTGATGCAGCTTGGCCAGAACAGCAGCTTTTTTGGCCGGGCTGAGACGGCTCCCTTGGAAAAGGGCGTAAGCGTAAGAGGTTCGGGCGAACCGTTCCACCTTGTGGATGAGGGGAGTGAGATGTGCAGGATGCTCGGGCAAGGCATGGTGGTACCAGGCGACGGCCGTATAAGAAGGTAGGTAGGTGACGTAACGCAGATCGGTTCCGGGCCAGGAGTCCCCATAGTTCAAAATAGAAGAAAGCAGGATCACGCCATTGCAGGTGATGCCTTGTCCTTCAAGGTAATCGACGAGATTGGCCGATCGGGTGGTCCCATAGCTTTCCCCAAGCAGGAACTTGGGCGAGTTCCAGCGGTCGTTCTGGCTGATGTAGCGCTCAATAAATTGCCCAAAGGAACGCACGTCGGCATCGACTCCCCAGAAATCCTTGTCGCGGCCAACACCGACCACGTGGCTGTATCCAGTACCGACGGCATCGATGAAGACTAGGTCGGTGACCGGTAACAGGCTCGATGGACTGGAAATCACGCGGTAAGGAGGGGGCGGGGTGACCCGAGCATTGGTTGTGACAACCCGGACTGCACCGAGTCCACCCATTAGTAGCCATACGGAGGACGAGCCAGGTCCTCCGTTGTAGACGAAAGTGATCGGTCGCTGTGAGAGGTGATGAACGCCAGAACGGGTATAGGCCACATAAAACATGCTGGCTGTTGGCTGGTTCTTTTGGTTCTTGAGGACAATAGTTCCCGCGGTTGCCGTGTAATGGACACGGTGCCCCCCCGCCACAACTACCCCGTGGGTGACAATGCGATGCTCACGAATCGGTTGAGTCGGGGCTACGGGGTCCTGAACTGGAAGTCGTGCCCAGGCTCCAGCTGAAGTCACAGCCAGAACGACCAGTAAACTGATCTTGACGAGTTGTCGCATGGTGCACTCTCCTGCATTGCTGGGTAGGGATCATCTCAGCCTGGTTGGAAGTGACCGGAGTACAAGTCTCCAGTATGTGCCCGCTATCCTATAGCACGTGCTCTCGGATGCCAAATCTGGATGGTATGGGGGGTTCAGAGGATCGAAGTGCCCCTCCAGGGGGCCCTGAATCCGATAAAGCCGTCTTGGACGATGAGTGAATGGTGGCCCACCTGGAAAAGGGAGCGACGTGCCCAAAACCAGGCGGGCAGGCGGCCCAGCTGGCAGCGGGAGGCTTCATAAAGCGGGTGCCCCGTCCGGACCTGTGCGATTTCGAGCCGGATCCGTTTTCCCCTCTTTTCTCCAAACAGACGATCACCAAGCGGTGTGGCCCCGAGATGGACCAACCAAGGCTCCTCTTTGAGTGTTTCGTCCGGAATCAGAGTGGTAGCAAATACCCAGGGTTCCGACTCCGAAAAAAAAGCGACCTCACGACGGAGGCCGGCAACGGATGTAGGTGACCCAAGAAAGCGCATGTCCTCAGGATCGAAAGCCGTATGCACTTCCATAAATGGAACCAAACGGAGATGCTGTCCTGCCCATTTTCTAAGCTTCTCGGTCAGAGAACCCTCGTCTGTGAGCCATGGCCAGGCCGGATCGTCACGGGCGCTACTCCACCACTCGGGTTGATGCCAACCACTACTCTGCAAAAATTGCTGTTTCATGACAGGAGAAAAACAAGTGGTGTCGGAAGCGAGGGTGACACGGATGATCCCCGTATTATAGTCATGGACCTCGGCATCGGAATCAGGCGCTGCCGAAACGCAGGTCTCCTCCTATCCAGCGTGCGACCAGAGGTTCGATGGACTCGGGATTTTCCTTGGACAGCCTTTGGGTTGCCTCCAGAATGAGTGCAAGGAGGTCCCGGTCCCGGTAAAGCTGGGCAATACGGAAGCTCAATCCTCCACTCTGCCCGGCTCCCCAGATCTCACCCGGGCCTCTGATTTCAAGATCCCGCTCTGCAATCCAGAAGCCATCGTTGCTTTGCCGCATGACCTCAAGACGTGAACGGGCATCGGGAGAGAGAGTTTCATAAATCAACAGGCATTGGCCGGGCTGTGCCCCCCGGCCCACGCGGCCGCGCAACTGATGCAACTGCAAAAGACCCAATCGATCTGCACCGTCGACGACCATGACTGTCGCTTCCGGGATATCGACCCCTACTTCGACGACGGTCGTGCTGACGAGAATCTGGATCCGGCCACCCCGGAATCCCTCAATGATTTGCTGGCGCTCAGGACCGCTGATCCGTCCATGCAGCAGACCCACGGGAAGGTGGGGAAGAGCCTTTCGGAGATCCTCGAACGCGGTTTTAGCTGCGCGACCACCAGGCCCCTCGTTTTCCTCGATTCTGGGGCATACCCAGAAAATCCGCTGACCTTTTTCACATAGAACCTGCAGCCGAGACATGATTTCACCGCGCCGTTCAGCCGGGAAAATCGATGTCGAGATACCTTGGCGTCCCGGGGGAAGTTCATCGAGACGAGATTGATCCAGACCCGCGTACAGTGACATCGCCAAGGTTCGGGGGATCGGTGTGGCCGTCATGATGAGTTGGTGGGGGCGTATTCTGGCGCCTTTATTGACCAAATCCAGGCGTTGTTCAACTCCGAACCGGTGCTGTTCATCAATGATCACCGTCGTCAAACGGCCAAAGACGACTTCACTTTGGAACAGATTCTGAGTTCCGATAACCACACAGGGTGTCTCTCCCGCGAGGCACTCCAGAATCGGTCGTCGCTGACTTTTCGGGGAACGGGAAGCCAGTCTCAGAATAGGTTCCCCCAGGGGGGATAGAAATCTCTGAAAGGTGGTGTAATGCTGGTCAGCGAGGAGTTCAGTCGGGACCATCACAGCGACCTGTCCCCGGTTTGCCAAAGTGGCCCAAGCGGCCAGAATGGCAAGGAGGGTTTTTCCGGAACCGACATCACCCTGTAGAAGTCGGAGCATGGGTTTTGCACGGGAGAGGTCGTATTCGATCTCCCGCCAAGTGCGTTGCTGGGCTCCGGTCAGTTCCCAAGGCAGGGTTTTAAGAAATTGGGCCAGTGGCTTGGCAGGAATAGAAAGGGGGTGGCTCCGTGCACGCTCCCAGACCATTCGGATTTTCTGTAGGGACAAGGCATGTGCGAGCAGTTCCTCAAAGGCCAGTCGCCTCTGATAGGGTTTGAGCCAGTTCTCGAGTGATTCCGGCGGAAGGCCGGCGGGGGGCTGGTGAACACCACGCAGCGCTTCCCGGAGACTGCAGGAAACCCATGGCCGAGTTAGTGCAGGAGGAAGATGATCGGGAAGTTCGAGCTGTTTTTGTTCCATGAGATCGAGCGCCATGGAAATCAAACGTTCCTGATGACGCGACTCAACGCCGGCCCTCTTGGAATAGATCGCGGTCAGATTCCGCTTAAGCGGAGGTAAACTACCCTTGAAAACCCGGTATCGCGGATGGACAAACTCCCTTCCCAGTCCGCCTTCCCGCAGGGTTCCGTATGCCCGGATCTTCAAGCCACGCTTAAATCCGGTATATTGCGAGTGGTAAAAATGGAAGAACCGTAGATGCAGGTGGCCGCTCCCGTCGGCAATGCGGCACAACAGCTGGCGGCCGGGCCTGTATCGGATATCGGCCAGTTCAACTTCTCCCTCCACCAGCGCCGACTGGCCTGGCACCAGTGTCCCGATGGGGCTGATTCGGGTTTCGTCTTCGTAGCGAAGCGGGAGATCAAACAACAGATCTTCAAGTCCACGAAACCCCAAGTGGATGATTTCCGCAACGAAGGATTCCGGGTCCGGTAGTGGCGGTTTGCGGGCTTGGTGGGTGGGAGGCTTGTTTATTTCCACGCCGGATTCAGTCACGGTGGACCGGAGCATGGGCAAGTCCTGACGCGAGTGCTTGGTTCAAAAAAGCCACAATCCCACGCCAAATCTTGGTTCGGGTTCGGGCACCGGTGAAATGCCATCCTTGGGTCGGTTCTTCTAGGAGCTGGACTAGAACAGAGTGCTCTTTGAGGATCAATACAAGGTGGTTTCCCCCACCGGAAGGATCCCTTGAGTCTCTTCCTCCATGGACCAGAAAGACCGGCGCACGTATCGATCGAGCATGGGCAAGAACAGAGTCGGTGTTCAGGTGTTGATGTCCAAGTACCGTATTCAGGAACCACCGGCCAAAAGGTGAACGCCACAATCGGTTCTCAGGAGTTCGCAGCAACGACAGCTCGTAGATACCGTTCAGGCTCACAATCGCCCGAACCTGCTTGGGGTGTTCGGCACCGAGCATGAGTGCAGCATATCCACCGTAGCCATGACCTGCTAGAGCCAGTTTGCCGGCCGGGATCCAGTGCTGCCCAGCGGCCCAGCGCACAGCAGCC
>JAKARN010000025.1 GCA_021828425.1 Pseudomonadota bacterium
GATCTCTCGCATTCATCGGCATCAGCGATCCTGTGGTCGTTCGCGCGGAAGGTCTTGCAATCAGTCCGGAGCAGCGCGAACAGTCAATGCGGAATGCGCACGAATCCATCCGCTCCGTCGTGTTCAAAGCCGGTGCTGCCGCATGAGGCATAAGAGGGAGTGTTTCCGCGAAGGACACGAATCTCTCTGTGTGCAACTGTCGCCCGAGACCCGGCGCCCCGAAACTAAGGGGGCGAACAATTCGGGGGTCGTTTGCACATTAAATGAGGGCTTCAAAACCGGTACTGGAGCATGAGACGCTCGTAGAGAAACGTTCCGAGGTCCGGAGTTCCGTATTGCCCGTTGATGCCCGTCACGATACCCAGGCGGTTTCTGATTGACAGGCCTCTCCAGGGACCTCCTGCAAACCAAGTCACGTCGATATCAGTCTCGTGTGTGTTGGGATAAGCCGGGGTGGTCCAGTAGCCAGCTTCGCTCAGGATGACCCGGAAGGAGTGCTCAAAAAACTGGATCCAAGCCAGTTTAAGCGCCTGTCCTGGACCTTTCTCAACGAGGCCGGCTGTCATGGAGGTGGTGTAGAGGGGGTCAGTCGCGTATCCCGAAGTGTAGGGTGAGACGACACCTCCGTTCCTAAACCCGGTCACCGCGCGCGGGATCCGATCATAGCTCAGGATCAAACGGCTGGCGCTGAACCCCAGACCGACCTCCGCCCCGTAAGCCGAGCTCGCCACGGGGACTCCGAGAGAGGTGGAGTTCTGGCTCCACTCACGGAGCCCCTGTATCCCGATAATGAGAAAATCAGTGCCTTGCAGGGAAAGGTGGAGCGATCCGCTGCCGTAGGCCATCTGAGCAAAGTGGTAGAAATCGTAGTACCAGAGATCGGCCCGGACGGTCTTCCAGGCCCAAGTGGATCCCAAAGCAAATGTGCCCGGGTTTCGGGTACCGCCGACCGTCGGGTCCGGTGTACCTCCGTAGATCCCGGCAACCCCGGCGGAATTATAGAGGTTGGTGGCCGAGAAACGCGACGACGTTCGGCTCTTCCAGCGAAACTCGCGTATGGCCTCCAGGGTCCAACCTGGTGCCGGGTTCCATCGTCCGAAAAATCCTTCGTAGGTTGCCGGGATCAACCGCGAATCCGAGGATCCCATCCAGGGCGTGTTGAGAGGGAAGGCACCGCCACCGATTTGAAACCCTGCCTGCTGGTAGGTCAGGTAGGCTTGACCAAGACTTTGCAGAGTATGGGTTCCGAAGAGTGTGGTGTCCAGGGCGCGATAATCCATCTGGGAGTTGTTGATTCCGAAAAGATCGGTCGCTACATAGAAACTGGCATACCCGCGCCAGTGACCGCCAAAACGCCTTGAACGGAAATTGAAAAGGCCGGCCAGACCGTTGGCATGCTGATCGATTGGGGCAGCGGAGTTCTCGTACCAACGGGAGAAGTCATAGTCCCGGAAGCGACCGGTTAGCGTACCCGCACTACCAAGAGAAAGGCGATGCTGCGGGTGATGTTTAGCTGTTACTTTGGCTACGGCAGCCGGAATGGTGGCAATTCCGGCAACGGCAAGGAGTAGAAAGATGCGCCATCCCGATCCTCGGGGTTGAGAGGGTTTATCTGAAACAGATGAGGGCATTGAATTTAGATATGTTGCCGAAGTGTGACAATGATAAATAATAAACATGACAGTGTTATGACACTAATACTACCGGATATCAGGCAATGCCACTAGGGAAGGTTGACCTTGGTATGGCAGGCACGTGTGAACTGGGAGGCATGCTAGGATGCCCCTGCCCCTTGATCTGCTGCTGTGGTGCTTGAGAAGGCTCAAGCCCCTAATCCCATCCATCCATTTGTAAGGAGTGTGAGATGAAATTTTTGAGATCCCCGAGGATCCTTGCCTTGTGTGGGGCTGCTGCCGCCACTGTCCTGTCGTTTCAGGCCCTCGCGGCGCCCGTACCCAACAGCAAGAATGTGATCGGACCGGTTGTGGTAGGAGAAGCCAATGCTGCCCGCTTCTCACATGTACTGCCGACCGGGCGCATAGTTTCTCCTCGGGGCCGTATCCAGGGAACGCAGAACTTTGTCACGGCTCTCCTGTCTTGGGGACCTGACGTGGCTGTTCTCAATAACGGTGCTACCCGCGTCCAAGATGTCACTCTCTACTCCGCCGAGTCGTTGAAGGAGATGACCCAACTCGTGGCAACCAAGGGACCGTCACATCGTATGAGGAGGGGCACGAGAGGCGACAAGACAGCGGTTGGGCACCAAAGTTTTTTTCAGGGCATGGCTGTCAGTGTGCATGGGAGGAGACTCTTTGTGGCAGGGGGAGTCAGTGACGATGTATTGGCCTTGGTCCGGCGCGGTGGGCACGTCGTAGTTCTCCGGCGCTATCCCCTGGCATGGCAAGCTTTTCCCAGCCGCCAGTACCCTTACCATTACGCTGGACATCACGCTATCTCGCATCGTCTGTTCTACCCCGATGCGATTGCAGCAGGCCCGCGTGGTCTTCATCTCTTCGTGAGTGGTCTTTTGGCGAATAGTCTCGCGCGTATCGACCTCAAGAACGGTCATGTGCGCTACCTCAATGTAGGCCCGTATCCATTCGCCCTGACTTTTGCCGATGAAGGACGGCGGCTCGTCGTGAGTCTCTGGGGGAGTGACCGGGTGGCGATAGTGAAACCCCGAAATCTGAGACTCGCAGGGACCATACGGCTTGGGCCGTCCACGGGTCCGGGGAACACTCGTGCCGGGATTCATCCAACTGCCCTGGCCACCATTCCAGGAACCCCTGATGTACTGGTTGCCCTATCGAACGTGGACCAAGTAGCCCGTGTAAATGTCCTTTCTCTCAGGGAGATGGACGTGCTGGATGACAGCCCATATCCAGACTCAGCCCCTGGTAGCTATCCTGATGCCTTGGCTGTGGCAAGAGACCGGATTTTCGTAGCGAATGCCGGTAACAACGACGTTGCCGTGTTCTCCCTCAAAACTGGAAAGCGACAAGAACTGATTCCGACCGGGTGGTATCCAACTTCGCTGGCGGTCCGGAAAGGAACGTTGTACATTGCCTCCGCTAAGGGCTTGGGTTCCGGACCCAATGTCGAGCACCAATGGGTGGGTGACATGATGGGTGGGCTCGTACAGAAGATTGACCTTGCCACGCTCTCACGTCACGGGTCCCGATGGACCCGTGACGTCCTTCGGAATGATGGCTTTGCGAGGCTGCAGCGAACAACTCGCCATCAGGCTAATCAGCAAACCGCCCACTGGTTGCGCCGGCATATCCGGTATGTGGTTTTTATTCTGAGGGAAAATAAAACTTTCGACGAGGATCTGGGCGATTACCGCCCGGCCGGGCATTGGGCCGACCCCCACCTAGACCTCTATGGGGCGCGTGAGCTTCCCAATCTTTACAACCTCGCGCATCGAGGGACACTGTTCGTGAATTTCATGGCGGATGGGGAAGTGACTGCGCAAGGTCACCAATGGACAACTGCCGCGTCTGATTCCGATTTCGTGCAGCGGACTTGGCCGGAGTACTATTCGGGCCGGGGACTGGTTGCCAATCCCGGATGGACGCAGTCCCTGATTCCGGGCGGGGCCACTGGGACAGGCGGAATGCCCCTCGGGGTGGACAATCCGTACGCGATCTATGAAAACCTTTCGGCACTGGGTGTTTGGTCCAATCCCTGGATCAGTTATCCAGGCCGTCTGTTTCTTTTCAACGATCTTCTCGCCCATCGGGTGTCATTCGAGGACTTTGGCGAGTTTGTCTCCCGATCTGAGGCAGGCAACATTTCCGCAGCGATGAGGAAGCACTTGGCCATACAAGTACCAGGATGGGACCGCATGCTTCTCGATACCTACCGAGTGCGACGGTCAGTGGATTGGCTCAAAGCTCATCCCGGCTCCCGTTTCCCGCATTTTATCTATATTTGGCTACCGGATGACCATACAGCCGGCCGTTCACCTTGTTATTACACGCCGGATTACTACGTTGCCAACAACGACCATGCAACTGCCCGTTTCATTCATTACCTGTCGACCACGCCTCAGTGGAGACACATGGTTGTATTTGTGACTGAGGACGATGCCCAGTCAGGCGCAGATCACATCAATGCCCATCGCACACTGGCTCTTGCGGTCGGGCCTTGGGTCAAAAGAAATCACCTGGAAACACATCTTTACTCGCAGGTCAATATCCTAAAAACCGTGGAGGCGATTTTTGATCTTCCGGCCCTATCGCAATGGGATCAGAATGCCCGCGTTTTCTCCGGCCTGTGGACCCGCCATCCGGACTTCGCGCCGACCCCGGTTCTGCCGATGCAGGTCCAACTGGCTTTCAACGCCGGAGCTTGCAGCCATTACACGCTGATGCGACGGGAAGCTGGAGTCAATGGTCATAATTTGCCACCTAACTGGAAAGCTTGGTATCGGGCACGACAGGTACGGCACTCCGGGACAGGCGCAGATCCGGCCCCTAATCCATGGCAATCCTATTCGCCAACCACCCTGCTCAAGGTTTCGGGTCCGGAGCAAATGAGGCAGGAATGGGTCGCGAGCAAGGGCTTGAGATCTTATGAGATGGTTATGGCCTACCTCAAGCGGTACGCCGCGCGACGCAAGGCCCCGTTGTCAGCCTACGAAAGTGGCAAAGGACATTAGCGAGAGATCCGAGCCACTGGTCAACCGGAGCGCAACTGGACCGTTCTACGGGTGTAGATCGAGGAGAACATGCTATCATGATCCAAGTCTTGCACCCGTGGAAATCGAGGGCTTCTTGATGCGCAAGTTATTGTTTTTCACTGCTTTAGTGGCAGCTGTTTTGCTCGCTGGATGTGCTAGTAATTTGGGAGGCAGTTCCTATTACCGGGGTGAGGCGCGGACGATTCAGCGCGTACGCTTGGGTACCCTAGTGGCAGTCCGTTTTGTCACCATTTCAGGAGGACAAGCACAAGGACAGATCACGAATGGCCAGATTGGAACCGTGGTTGGTGGAGTGGCTGGCGGGATTGCGGGCAGTGCGATTGGTGGTGGACGCGGGGCGGCGTTGGCCACGGTCGGCGGGGTGGTACTCGGTGCCCTTGCGGGAAACGCCATTGGTCATTCGACCGGAAAAGTGCCGGGTGTACAGCTGACGGTTCGTCTGGACAGCGGGCGCCTGATGGCGGTTGTTCAGCAACAGGGTCATACCACTTGGACCAGTGGTGAACGGGTCCAGGTTCTCTATTCTCCGGACGGTACCGTCCGCGTTCAACCGCTGAACTGAACGGCTGCCCATACTGTTCAAGCCGCTTTGTGTAATTGCCCCGTTTTTTGGTGGGCGGTTAGACCCGGGTCAAGGGCGGAGGGGGGGGTGTATGCGCCCGGTCGTGGGGTTGTTTCTGATGGGGTTTGGATTTAAAGCGTGGGAGAGGAAATTTCGTCGATCACATTGAGGCGACCGGCTGCAGCAATTTTCTCCGGTGATGCTCGGCGTAAACGCAACCAGACGATGCCGAGAGTGAGAAGAATAAAAAGAGGGGCCAGCGCAATTCGGGCTGAAATGGGAACCAGCGTCAGGACCATGGCAGCGGCAATGAGCAGTGAGGCCATTGCCGGAATCACCCAGTGAAGGAGCCAGTGGCTATGTCCTGTCCTGCGAGCGAATGGTCCGAGTGCACAGTTGGCCAGGATATGACCCAAGAAGAGTCCCAGGCTGCTCAAGGTGATGAGCAAGATGTAGCCATGAAATGGGCCCAGCCAGAATCCGGTACACAAGGAAAGAGCAGCGGCAGCGAGCGTGGTCACAATCAGGGCCTGTGACGGATTGCGCCGTGCATCGGTTTGTCCCAACCGTTCCGGAAAAACGACCCCATCACGGCCAAGAGCAAAGATCATCCGTGCGCAACTGAGCAGCGGCGCTAGACTGCCCGCGAGCATCGAGTTTGCGATCAACAGAAGGATAAGCCAGGCCAAGACGGGCGAATGCAGCACCTCCTGGACAAGGATTGCTCCAGGAACAAGCGACTGGGCAAAACTGCCCATTCGGGTATAACCCCAGGCTACCGTCAAAGCATAAGCCATGAGCAGGAACAATACGGACGAGAAGAAAAAAGCTGCGATCACAGCTCCGCGGATGCGCTTTTGGGGAGATCGTGTTTCCTCGCCCAATGCGACTGCTGCCGAGGATCCGGAAACGGCGAACATGGCGATCAGGACCCCATGTCCGAAGCCGCTCAAGCCACCCTTGGCCCAGAACGGGTTCAGCACTTCCCAAGTCACAGGATTCGGAGATTGGATGATCAGCAGGATCGACAGGACGAGAAGAACAACAATTTCGGCAGTCCCGGTCCAGACTGCATAACGCAGTGAAGGGCGGATCCCCTTGAGTGCCAGCAGGAGAACCACCCCATAAAATAGGAGAGTAACCGGCCACCAAAGCCACCCCGGGGAAGCAATGCCCAAGAAATGGTGGAGGGTACCAGGGAGGAAAACCCCACCAACGAAAATAGTGGCATTGGTCAAGATGTTGAAGTAGGAAATGAGAAATAGGAAGGCCCCGTAAACTGCCCATCGGCTTCCCAGTCCGTGGGCAATATAGCTATAAAACCCGCCCGCTGAGGCAATCGATTTTGCAAACTGGAGAGTGGTATTGATCATGAGGCCCGCCGTGATGACGCCGGCCAGCATGGCCAAGGGCAGAGCGCCCCGCGCATAGACGGCGGCACCGGTTAAGGTTGCTGCCATCGCGCCAGCCGGAGCAATCAGCGAGATAGACTGGTAGGTCAGTTGCCAGAATCCGACCGCATCCCTGTCTAGAGTTTGTGACGCAGCAATGGTTCGGCGCATATCCAGCATCTCCTGCGAACCGGTTTACTGGTGATCTCTGGCAAGAACCATGTGATAGAACTGGATCAGATTGCGGTCAAGATGAGCCAGGGTGGCTGGGTGAAGGTAGAGCATATGCCCGGAGTGGTAGAAGTGAAAATGGATTCGTGTCATGAGGCGATGAGGGAGTTTCATATGGGCAAAGTCGAACTCGGTCTTGTAAAACGGTGTTGCGAGGTCAAAATATCCATTGCCTGAAAAAATCTGGAGATAGGGGTTTTTCCTCATCGCATCCGCCAGGTTGGGTGCAACATCAGGCAAGGGCCAGGAGTAACCAGCTCCCGGAAACCGGTGATTCCAGTTCCACTTCTGGATAACCTGCCCGTTCATCACCCGATAGGCGCGATGAGCGCTGTAATGCAGGCGTTCGCGGACATACCAGTTGAATGCCGCCGTGAAAGCGGGCGAAACGGCGGCCATGAGCGCCCCGTAGTCCGGGGATTCCTCGGCCCCATCCCGATTGATCCCTGTGAAGCGTGCATCAAGCCGGCCAACAAACTGTTCACGGCCTCGATCTCTTAGCAGTTGCGCTCTAAAACGGTCCGGAGTGACCCGTAGGTGGACCGCCTCGAGAAAGCCGGTACTGAGGCCTGTATATTGATGCAGCGTGGCCAGAACGGCAGCTTTCTTGGCCGGGCTGAGACGACTCCCCTGGAAAAGGGCATAAGCGTAGGAGGTTCGGGCAAACTGCTCGACCTTGCGGATGAGAGGGGCAAGATGTGCCGGTTGCTCAGGCAAGGCATGGTGATACCAGGCGACTGCCGTATAGGAAGGCAGGTAGGTTATGTAACGCAGATCGGTACCGGGCCAGGAATCCCCGTAGTTCAAAATAGAGGAAAGCAGGATCACGCCATTACAGGTGATTCCTTGCCCCTCGAGGTAATCCACAAGATTGGCCGATCGGGTGGTCCCATAGCTTTCTCCAAGCAGGAACTTGGGTGAGTTCCAGCGGTTGTTCTGGCTGATGTAGCGCTCAATAAATTGTCCAAAAGAGCGCACGTCGTCATCGACTCCCCAGAAATCTTTGTCCCGGCCAACCCCAACCACATGGCTGTATCCGGTGCCAACAGCATCAATGAATACCAGATCGGTGACCGGTAACAGGCTCGATGGGCTGGAAATCACGGGGTAAGGTGGTGGCGGGGTGACCCGAGCGTTGGCTGTGACAACCCGGACAGCACCGAGTCCACCCATGAGTAGCCATACGGAGGATGAACCAGGTCCACCGTTGTAGACGAATGTGATCGGTCGCTGCGAGAGGTGGCGGACGCCAGAACGGGTATAGGCCACATAAAACATGCTAGCTGTTGGCTGGTTCTTTTTGTTTTTGAGAATAAGAGTTCCCGCGGTTGCCGTATAAGGGATGCGGCGGCCATCCACCACAACCACCCCGTGGCTGACAATGCGGCGCCCGAGAATCGGGTGGGCAGGAGCGACGGGTTCATGAACTGGCAGGCGTGCCCAAGCTCCGGCTGAAGTCACGCTCAAAACGACCAGTAAACTGTTTTTGACGATTTGTCGCACGGTGCACTCTCCTGCATTGCTGGGGAGGGGCCATCACGGCCGAGTTGGGAGTGAACTGGAATTAAAATCTCCAGTATGTGCCCGCTATCCTATAGCACTGGCTCACGGATGCCAAATCTGGACGGGATGGGATTCAGAGGATCGAAGTTCCTCTCCAGGGGGCCCTGAATCCTATGAAGCCGTCCTGGACGATGAGTGAATGGTGGCCCACTCGGAAAAGTGAGCGACGTGCCCAAAACCAGGTGGGTAGGCGGCCCAGTTGGCAGCGGGATGCTTCATAGAGCGGGTGCCCAGTCCGGATCTGGGCGATTTCGAGCCTGATCCGCTGACCCCTTTTTTCTCCAAACAAACGATCGCCAAGCGGAGTGGTTCCGAGATGAACTAACCAAGGCTCCTCTTTGAGTGTTTCGTCTGGAATCAGGGTGGAGGCAAATACCCAGGGTTCCGACTCCGAAAAAAAAGCGACCTCACGACGGAGTCCGGCAACGGATGTGGACGAGCCAAGAAAGCGCATGTCATCCGAATCGAAAGCCGTGTGTACTTCCATAAATGGAACCAAACGGAGATGTTCTCCTGCCCATTTTCTGAGCTTTGCGGTCAGAGAACCTTCGTCAGTAAGCCACGGCCAGACTGGGTCGTCACGAGCGCTACTCCACCACTCCGGTTGATGCCAGCCATGACTCTGTAAAAATTGTTGTTTCATAACAGGAGAAAACCAAATGGTTCCGAAACGCAAGAGTGATGCTGGAGATCCAGTTATTATAGTCACGAACCTCGGCATCGGAATCAGGCACTGCCGAAACGCAGGTCTCCTCCTATCCAGCGAGCGACCAAAGGTTCAATGGTCTCAGGATTTTCGTTAGCCAGCCTTTGGGTGGCCTCAGGAATGAGTGTAAGGAGGTCTCGGTCCCGGTAAAGCTGGGCAACGCGGAAGTTCAATCCTCCGCTCTGCCGCGCCCCCCAGATCTCACCCGGCCCTCTGATTTCAAGATCCTGTTCCGCAATCCAAAACCCGTCACTGCTTTGCCGCATGACCTCAAGACGTGAACGGGCATCCGGAGAAAGGGTTTCATAGATCAACAGGCATTGGCCCGGCTGTGACCCTCGGCCAACACGGCCACGCAGCTGATGCAACTGCAAGAGGCCCAATCGCTCCGCGCCGTCAACTACCATGACTGTCGCTTCCGGGATATCAACTCCGACTTCGACGACAGTCGTGCTGACGAGAATCGGGATCCGACCATCCCGGAATCCCTCAATGATCTGCTGTCGCTCAGGACCGCCAACCCGTCCATGTAGCAGGCCTACGGGAAGTTGGGGAAGAGTCCTTCGGAGGTCCTCAAGCGCTGTTTCTGCCGCACGGCCACCGGAACCCTCGTTTTCCTCGATTCTTGGGCATACCCAGAAGATTCGCTGACCTTTCTCACACAATGCCTGCAGCCGCGACATGATTTCAGCGCGCCGCTCGGCTGGGAAAATCGTTGTCGAGATCCCTTGGCGACCCGGTGGGAGTTCGTCGAGACGAGATTGATCCAGGCCTGCATACAGTGACATCGCCAAGGTACGGGGGATCGGTGTGGCCGTCATGATGAGTTGGTGGGGGCGTGTCCGGGTGCCTTTGTTGACCAGATCCAGACGTTGTTCGACTCCGAATCGGTGCTGTTCATCAATGATGACGGTCGTCAGATGGCCAAAGACGACTTCATTTTGGAACAGGTTTTGAGTTCCGATAACCACACAGGGTGTGCCCGCGGCAAGGCACTCCAGAATCAGGCGTCGCTGGCTTTTCGGGGAGCGGGAAGCCAGTCTCAGAACAGGTTTCTCCAGTGGGGAAAGAAATCTCTGAAAGGTGGTGTAATGCTGGTCAGCGAGGAGTTCGGTCGGGGCCATCACGGCGACCTGTCCTCGATTTATCAAAGTAGCCCAAGCGGCCAGAATGGCAAGCAGGGTTTTCCCGGAACCGACATCTCCCTGTAGAAGCCGGAGCATGGGTTTTCCACTGGAGAGGTCGCATTCGATCTCATGCCAAGTACGTTGCTGGGCTCCGGTCAATTCCCAGGGCAGGGTTTTGAGAAAATGGGCCAGTGGTTTGGCGGGAATAGTAAGAGGGTGGCTTCGTGCACGTTCCCAGACCATTCGGATTTTTCGCAGTGACAAGGCATGAGCGAGCAGTTCCTCAAAGGCCAGTCGCCTTTGATAAGGTTTGAGCCAATTCTCGAGTGATTCCAGTGGGAGGCCAGCTGGGGGCTGGTGTACACCACGCAGTGCTTCCAGAAGACTGCAGGAAGCCCATGGCCGGATTAGTGTAGGAGGTAGATGATCGGGTAGTTCGAGCTGTTTTTGTTCCATGAGGTCGAGTGCCATGGCAATCAGTCGTTCCTGATGGCGCGACTCCACTCCGGCCCGCTTGGAATAGACTGCGGTCAGGTTCCGTTTAAGCGGAGGCAGACTGCCCTTGAAAACCCGGTATCGCGGATGGATAAACTCCCGGCCCAGCCCACCTTCCCGTAGGGTGCCAAATGCCCGGACCGTCAAACCTCGCTTAAATCCGACATGTTGCGAGTTGTAAAAGTGAAAGAACCGTAGGTGCAAGTGACCGCTTCCATCGGCAATGCGGCATAACAGCTGACGACGAGGTATGTATCGGATATCGGCTAGTTCAACTTTTCCCTGGACCAACGCGGACTGACCTGGTGCCAGTGCCCCGATGGGTGTGATTTGGGTTTCGTCTTCGTAGCGCAGCGGGAGATCAAACAGCAGATCTTCAAGTCCATGAAACCCCCAGCGGACGATTTCCGAAATGAAGGATTCAGCGTCCGGGGGCAGCGGTTTGCGGGCCTTGGGGGTTGGGGGTTTGTCGATTCCCACGCCGGATTCAGTCACGGTGGATCGGGGTGAGGGGAGACCCTGACGCAAATGCCTGGTTCAGGAAAGTTGCGATCCCACGCCAAATCTTGGAGCGGGTGCGAGCGCCTGTGAAATGCCAGCCTTGGGTGGGTTCTTCAAGGAGCCGGACCAGAACAGAGTGTTCTTTGAGGATCAATACAAGATGGTTTTCTCCACCGGAAGGATCCCTGGAGTCTCTTCCTCCATGGATCAGGAAAACTGGTGCACGTATTGATCGGGCACGGGCAAGAGGAGAGTCGGCATTGAGGTGTTGATGCCCAAGTACCGTATTCAGGAACCGCCTGCCAAAAGGCGAACGCCATAATCGCTCCTCAGGCGTTCTCAGCAACGACAGTTCATAAATGCCGTTCAGGCTCACGATTGCCCGA
>JAKARN010000026.1 GCA_021828425.1 Pseudomonadota bacterium
ATCGTTTTTCTTCCTGTTTTTCCAGTTCCTGGATGGAAAGTCCTCCCCAGGACGGTTCAGAAACCGAATCGAGGGTTTTCTCGAGGAAGTCGGATAAGATTTCCTGCTCCGTTTCCAGCAGGCGGGTGCACAGGGTCGTTTTGCGGCTGGCCTCAGGCCAGCGCTCGGCGAGGGCGGGGATTACCTGCGACCTCAAGTAGTTTCGAGACGATACCATATTCCGGTTAGTCGGATCCTCCAGCCATCGAATCCCTGCCCACTCTGCATACGCTCTCAGTTCCTTTCGTGAAAAACCCAACAACGGGCGAAACAGGAAACCTTCACCCAGTGGCTGGATACGGTGGGACATACCCCGCAATCCTTGGTGTCCGGAACCCCGCAACAAATTGAGCAAAACCGTCTCCAGCTGATCATCGGCATGATGCGCCGTAAGTAAAATTTCTCCCGGAAGCAGATGACGGGCCACCGACTCGTAGCGAAGACGGCGTGCAGTTGCCTCCCATCCTTCGGGGGTCCGGTCAGGCACCCGGATCTCAGCCAGGATCAGGGGGACCTGCCAGCGGGTTGCCCATTCAGAGACGAAGTCCCTGAACAGCGTGGCTGCGGGATGCGCGTGGTGGTCCACATGAATGGCCCGCAAGGGCAAAGGAAAAAGATCGCGATGGTGAGAAAGGACATGCAGGAGGACTGTGGAATCGAGCCCTCCTGAACAGGCAACCAAATAGCCTTTTCCGTTCGGAACCTCTTCCAGGATTTCCTTCAATGCGTGAGCGTTGACCCGGTTCGATGGTTTCAGTTGGTATACACCCCAAAATGCATGAGACGATTAAGACGTTCGGCAACCATATCATCCAGCGGCTTGGACAGCAGCACAGACAAGTGTTTGGCAATCCCAGCCCTGACCGATTTCATGGTTGTGGCAAAATCCCGGTGGGCGCCTCCCGGGGGCTCCGGAATGATCTCATCGACCAGTCCAAGATCCAGGATTCTGTCCGCTGTAAGACCCAGCGTGGCAGCCGCTTCCGGGGCTTTGGAAGCACTTTTCCAGAGAATCGAGGCACAACCCTCGGGTGAAATCACCGAATAAATGCTGTATTGGAGCATGAGAAGCCGATCTCCCACACCAATGGCCAGTGCTCCACCAGACCCGCCCTCACCGATGACGCAACAGATAATGGGGACGCGTAACTGGGCCAAGACTTCAAGATTACGCGCGATCGCCTCGCTCTGGTTGTGTTTTTCAGCATCTACCCCGGGGTAAGCTCCCGGGGTGTCGATAAAAGTCAGGATGGGCAGGCGAAAGGTTTCCGCCAGACGCATCAGGCGCAATGCCTTGCGATAACCCTCGGGCTTTGGCATGCCAAAATTACGGGCCACCTTTTCCTTGACGTCACGCCCCTTCTGGTGGCCCAGGAAAAGAATGGGGTGGTCTTCGAAGCGGCCCACCCCTCCCACCAAAGATGGATCGTCGGCAAAACACCGGTCGCCGGCGAGGAACTCGACGTCCGTAAAGAGATGGGCAACATAGTCCAGCGTGTAAGGTCTTTGGGGATGCCGGGAAAGTTGCGTAATCTTCCAAGGATCCAGGTTTGAAAATATGGCTTGGGTTTTCTCCTGATTGAGCCGGGACAATCGTGCAATTTCTTCATCCACAGCTTCCCCAGACTCCTTGAGCCTCCTGAGCTCAACGAGCTGCGCCTCAATTTCAGCAATAGGGGTTTCAAAATCCAGAAAATGGCTCTGCATGTCTCAGGATCTTCCAGGTTTTACAACCAAAACACGGGGACCTGCCGGTGTCAGGGGTTCTGCGTACCGGCCTGCAGCCGTATCCCGATTATTGTGCCAGAGTTTCAAGCGAGGAATACAAATCCAGCAGAGTCCCTCCCATTTTCTCGATCTCGAACTGTGCAAAAAGACGACCGGCTGCTTGCCTCACCCCACCGACAATACGCTCGGCATTTCATCGGCCAAAACCGATTCTCGAGCCATCCTGGCAACAGTCGAAAAACGTCCGATGCACTGGAAAAGAAGGGTAAACTTGGGTTTACTGCCGGTCGAGACACAGGAGGGGCAATCAACGGCTCGCAGCCCATCCACGCAAACCGGCTGTTCCCGTATTTCGTGGGTCTAAGTTCTTCCCACCCGGGGCCGGCTGTTTCGAGGGCACAAATCGAATGGATTCGGCCCCCAAGAGCTCCCTAAGGGCATCCAGCAGATCGGATGAAAGCCTAATCCCGGGCTCCTCCCGGGGTCGTAAAACGGCCTGGATCCCCCTTGTCGTATAACGGATACGGAGTCCGGTCGCCCCCCCCCGATGCTGCTGCAACAACTCAATCACTCGCCGACCCGGAAAATTCCTCCCCTCCTCGCGATCATGCCACGACAGAACCAGCAGTCGGCAATTCAACGCACGCCATCGGTCATAGAGCTCGACATTCTTGACCCTGAATCTCCAGTCTCCGGCATATTCATCAAAACCTACTGATCCCTGAACCACCACAGGTGTATTGGAGGAAACTTTCCTGAAGGCCTTGACCAAATCCTCTCCAAACAATACGACTTCAATACGGCCTGTCCCATCCTCCAGAAAACCATGACCACGGTCCGGCTTCCAACGCATGGAATCAAGCAGGCCACCCACCGTCAGTTGCAGCGGTGTTGAGGCGTTTTCCACCTGACGCAAGGACTCGGAGAGAGGACGCAGCCCGAAGTCGGCCCATTCTTGCCGGTACAGTTCCATCGGATGTCCACTCAAGTAAAAACCCAAAACCTCCTTTTCCTGCTCCAAGGTTTCCAGGAAGCTCGCTTTCACCGAGGTTAATTCTTGAGCAGCCGGATCCTCCTCGTAACGGGCCTCACCTGGCAGCCCAAAAAAATCATTTTGATGGTCAGAACGGACATACTGTTCAGCCAGGGCCATCAGAGAGTTGATCCGGGCCAACAGTTGAGACCGCGAAGTCCCAAAGCCGTCAAAAGCACCCGATTTAATCAGGGCCTCAAAGGTTCGACGATTGAGCGTTGGACCCATGCGCTGGCAGAAATCCTCAAGACCCGCGAAAGGGGCGGATGCTCTCGTTCGCACAACCGACTCGGAAAACGACTGGCCCACGCCCTTGATGGCACCGAGACCGTAGCGGATCCCTCCTTCTTCGACCAAAAATCCGTATTCTGAGCGATTAATATCCGGGGGCAGAACTTGCAGGTCTCTCCGGGTACAGTCGGTCAAAAGCGGAGGCAATTTTTCCAGATGCCCCATTTCTGCCGTCAGGACCGAAGCCATAAAAGGGGCCGGGAAATGTGCCTTGAGCCAAGCGGTCTGGTAGGCCAGCAAGGCATAAGCCACGGAGTGAGACTTGTTAAACCCGTAGCCCGCGAATTTTTCCATTAAATCGAATATTTCTTCCGCCGTCTGCTTCGGAATTTTTCGCAACACAGCCCCTGTCACAAAACCACTCCGTTGCTGTGCCATCTCCTCGGGCTTTTTCTTACCCATCGCCCGCCGCAGAAGGTCAGCCGCCCCCAAGCTATAACCGGCAAGATCCCGGGCGATCTGCATGACCTGCTCTTGATACAAAATAACCCCATAGGTATCCGCGAGAATCGGCTTCAATGTCGGATGAAGATAAGTGATCGGAGCCTGCCCATGTTTACGATTGATGAAATCACTGACCATACCCGACTGCAGGGGACCGGGGCGGAAAAGTGCAACCAGCGCGACGACGTCATCAAAGCGGTCTGGCTTGAGCCGACGGATCAGATCTCTCATGCCGCGGGATTCAAGCTGGAAAATAGCCGTTGTCTCACACGACTGGAGAAGATGAAAAGTGGCCGCATCGTGCATCGAGATCTGATCCAGGGTGAAAATCTCCTGGTCCTTGAGCGACTGGATCCGGCGGACAGTCCGGTCAATGATCGTGAGTGTCGTAAGGCCAAGAAAATCAAACTTGACGAGCCCCAGGTGTTCAAGATCATCCTTGTCGTATTGGGTGATAAAACCGTTGGAATCGGTGTCATTGAACAGCGGCAAATAGTCCGTCAGCGAAGTCGGCGCAATGACGACACCACCCGCATGCTTGCCCACTGAACGAACCCGCCCCTCCAGTTTTCGTCCCAGGTCAACGACGGTTTTTACTGTCTCATCCGAGTCATACCAGGATTTCAGCTCTGGTTCTTCTGCAAGCGCACGATCAAGGGTCATGTGAAGCTCGAATGGAATTAGTTTCGCGAGTCGATCCGCAAAACCATAGGGCAACCCCAAAACCCGCACGACATCCCGTACCACAGCTCTTGCAGCCATGGTGCCAAAGGTGGCAATCTGGGCAACCTGTTTTCGTCCGTAGCGATCCTCCACGTAACGAATCACCTGATCACGTCCTTCAATGCAGAAGTCCACATCGAAATCAGGCATGGTCACTCGTTCCGGATTCAGGAAACGCTCGAAAAGTAACCCATGTTCCAGCGGGTCCAGATCCGTAATCCCGAGCGTATAGGCAACCAGGGATCCGGCCCCTGATCCCCGACCCGGACCCACGGGGATTTCCTTTGATCGGGCCCAATCAATGAAATCCGAAACAATCAGGAAATATCCGGCAAATCCCATTCGGCCAATGACATCAAGCTCAGTCTCAAGCCGCTCCCGGTAGGATGCCTCCAGAAAGGCCGCTCCACGCCGGAGCCGGACCCGCTCGCTCCTTTTAGTGAAACCCTCCAAAGCCCTTTGACGGAGGGCTTCCTCTACCCCTTGGCTTGAGGCAACCGGGTACGCCGGCAGCAGGATCCGGTTCATCGAAAATTCAAAGTTGCATCGTCTCGCCACCTCGAGGGTGTTGGAAACCGCCTCACTCCAGTCTGCGAAGAGTTCCTCCATCTCCTGTCCTGATTTCAGATACTGCTGCTCCGTATATCGCCGTTCGCGTGCGGGATCGTTCAGGACCCAGCCATGCTGGATGCAAACACGGGCTTCATGCGCTTCATAATCATCGGGGGTCAAAAACCGAACCGCATTCGTTGCAACCAGGGGTATACCATTCCGTTCAGCCAGGTCACATAGCCGGTCATTTAAGAGTTCTTCCTGAGGGCTGCCGATCCTGGAGACCACCAGATAAAAATCGGATCCCGCAATTCGTGCCCACCGCTCGATTTCCCGCTGTGCGTCCATTTCCTGGTCCTGAAGAGCGAACCGTCCAATGGCGCTTTCGGCTCCGGCCAGGATCACCAACCCATCCAGCGAAGCCTCGGCCAAGGCGCTTTTCCGTACCGGGCTTGCAATGCCTTCTTGGGAATTTGCCCTGGCGTCGAATAACCGGCAGAGATTTTGATAACCGTTCAGACTCCGGCATAGAACCCGGACTTTCTCGACCGGGCTGCGGGTTTCTTCCGTGGCCAAGCAGATTTCAGCTCCTACGAGCGGCTTGATTCCCTGGGCCACCGCATTTTCAAAAAACTTGACGGCTCCAAAGAGGTTACCCTGGTCCGTCACCGCAATGGCGGGCATGTCCAGCTCACGGGCCTTCCGGACCAAGTCAGGGATCTGGATGACACTATCGATGAGTGAAAACTCTGTGTGGACATCAAGATGGACAAAGGGATGTCGCAAGAGGGCTTTCCTCAGGTACGGGCCAGCCGGTCACGAACAGGCGCAAATGTGGTCCGGTGGAGTGGACATGGCCCCAACCGATCCAAGGCCTCAAGGTGGCATGGAGTGGGATATCCCTTGTGCTGGGAAAACCCGTATCCGGGATACAGGCGATCGCAGTGTGCCATCATCTGATCTCGGTACTCCTTGGCAACAATGGACGCAGCACTGACCACCTCATACCGGGCATCGGCTCCTATCCGTGCTTCTGCCGGGATTTCTACAGGAGGAACAAATCGACCATCCACCCAGACACCTGGTGGTCGGGGAACCAAAGCCATCACGGCCAGCCGCATGGCCAGCAACGTGGCAAAATGGATATTGATCCGATCAATTTCCTCCGCGGCTACCGAGGCGATAGCCAGAGACAGGGCTACCGCCCGGATCTGGGGAACCAGACGAGCCCGCATTTCATGACTCAGCTGCTTGGAATCTCTCAGCCCGGAGATCCGGTGATCCGGCGGGAGCCATAGCGCAACAGCAACCACGGGACCGGCCAAGGGTCCCCTTCCGACCTCATCGACACCGGCCCAGCAGGTGTTTTTCGAATCATCTTCCATTTGAGCTTGGCCCAGAACTTGACCGGCCGATTGCTGAAGCCAGCTCAGCAGCGACCGTCTGGTTTGTCTCGTGACGCAGCATTTCGGCTAGTTCTGCATAACGAACCCGGATCGCCTTACAGTGGTCAGGATGATCCAAGAGATCTTGGACGGCATGGGCCAATACCTGCGGCTTGGCCTCATTTTGCAAAAATTCAGGGATGAGTGGCTCATCGGCAAGCAAATTGGGGAAGGACGCCCATCTCACCCGCAGGCCCAGAATTCCCTTGGCGATCGCCACACTGAGCGCCGAAAAGCGGTAGGCTACAACCATTGGACAACCGACCAACATGCCTTCGAGAGTAACCGTTCCAGAAGCCACTAGGGCTATATCGGATGCTTGCATCGCTTGCGGTGCCTGACGGTCGAGCCAGAGCACCGGGAGGGTATTTCCGGTCTTTTCCCATAGATGGACCAGGGTATCCCGTAGCGCAGGGTAGGCTACCGGCACCACAAATTGGAGGGAATGGTTCCTTTCAGACAACAGGCGGGCAGCCTCAAAGATAAGACCCGCCATGCTATCCAGTTCATGCCTGCGGCTTCCCGGGACCAAGGCTACTGTGGGCTGGTCAGGATTCAGGGCCAGATCTTGGCGAGCCTGCCGGATGTCAGGTGCGGGGTCAAGATGATCCGCAAGGGGATGCCCCACGAAAAGAGCACGTACGGAGGTGTGGGCATAGTAGGCAGGTTCAAAAGGAAAGAGGCAGAATAGACCATCCGCTGCCCGTTCAACCTGTTTCACCCGTCGGGGACGCCAAGCCCAGACAGTTGGACTCACATAATGGAAGGTGGGAATCCCTGCCTCCCGCAACTTTCGTTCCAATCCCAGATTAAAGTCAGGTGCATCCACACCCAGGAAACAGTCTGGCTGCCACCTGAGGATTTCTCGAAACAGCCGCTGCCGAAGTTTCCATAATCGCGGAACATGGAGTACTGCCTCCGTTATGCCGGAAACCGAAAGGGATTCCGTGTCGGCCAAGGTTTCACATCCGATTTCACGCAGATGGGGTCCCGTGACGCCCCGAAGAGACAGGTCGGGAAACTGCGTTTTGAGAGTTTTCAGGGCCTCGGCGGCGAGGAGGTCACCGGACAGTTCAGCCACACAACAGGCGACTTTGAGCATCTCAACGCGCGATACCGTGCTTGGAGTTTTCAATCACCTCGAGCATGGGTGCTAGCAAATCCGGGTAATCCAGAAGCTCACGGCGTAACTCAACAACCGCCTCTTCCACCCGCAAACCACGGCGATACAGGATTCGATACGCTTTCCGGATGATCTGCATCTGCTCCGCTGTAAATCCCGAACGTTTGAGCCCCTCTTTATTGATACCAACCAGTTTGGCCGGGGATCCAAACACCATCATATACGGAGGGACATCTTTCAGCACCCCCGATTCATACCCTAAAAAGGCATGGCAACCCACCCGGCAGAATTGGTAGATCTTGCTGAATGCTCCGATTCCGACATGGTCATCGACCTGAACATGCCCCGCAAGCCCTGCGGTATTAGCCATGATCACGTGATTACCCACAATACAGTCATGGGCAATATGGACGTATGCCATGATCCAATTATCGTTCCCAATCCGGGTTTCCCCTCCTCCCAGTCCCGTGCCTCTATTGATGGTCGTATACTCCCGGATCGTATTTCGATCGCCGATATAGAGCCAGGTTTTTTCCCCACGAAACTTCTTGTCTTGAGGATCATCGCCGAGCGAGGCAAAGGGATAAATTCGGTTTTCGGCCCCGATCCGGGTTGGTCCTTTAATGGAAACATGAGCACCGATCGAGCAACGAGGGCCAATCTCAACTTCCGGGCCGATCACGGCAAATGGCCCAACCTCGACGGAAGGATCTAGGCAGGCGCCGGGGTCAATAACGGCTCTTGGGTCAATCACAACTCAGGATCCTTCTGGCTGCAATGGCACAGGAAGTCGGACTCTGCCACGAGCCGTCCATCAACCTCCGCACGGCCCGTGAGCTTCCATATATCCTTGACACGGCGGACAATCCGAAGGGTCATTTTCAGCTGGTCGCCTGGCGTGACCATGCTTTTAAAACGTGCGTTGTCAACTCCCACCAGATAGCACTCAACCAAGGGACGGCGGCCCAGGGTTGCATAAATTAGGACCCCCGTACACTGGGCCATGGCCTCCAGAATCAGAACTCCCGGCATGATGGGCTGGTTTGGAAAATGGCCTGGGAAAAACCACTCGTTATAGGTCACATTCTTGATTCCGACCACCTTCTCGCCATCCACGCATTCCAGAATGCGATCCACCAGCAAAAAAGGGTAGCGATGAGGAATTTGCTCAAGGATTTGATTGATGTCAGGGGAAAAAGTGTTCATCATGAATTGTTCCGGACGGTTTTTTCGAGTGCGTAAATTCGGGCAGCCAGTTCGTCAAGATGGCGGAAACGGGCACTGTTCCGCCGCCAGCGATTCGCCGAATCACTGGGCAGACCTCCAGAATACACACCGGGTTCATGAATCGAATGTGCAATCATGGAACGTCCCGTAATAAACACATGATCGGCAATTTCGAGGTGCCCGACAATTCCGACCATACCACCAATCTGGCACCCGGATCCGATTTTTGTACTGCCGGCAATTCCCGTACTTCCGGCGATGATCGTATGAGCACCAATCCGGACATTATGCCCCACCTGGATCAGGTTATCGAGTTTGACCCCATCCTCAATCACCGTATCTTCGAGCGCTCCCCGGTCAATGCAGGTATTGGATCCAATTTCAACCTCGTCCCCAATCTGGACACTGCCCAATTGGCGGACCCGATGCCAGATCGGACCATCCTGGGCAAAACCAAAACCTTCACCACCAAGCCGGGCGCCTGACTGGATGAAACAGCGCTTCCCGATTCTCACATCATGACCCACAAAAACCTGTGCCACCAATCGGCTACCAGAACCAATCCGGACATTTTTTTCGATCACACACCCCGGTCCGATTACACATCCGGAGGCGATCACCACATCCGCGCCAATGACAGAACCGGGTCCGATCTGGCAACCCGGTTCAATCGAGGCCCGTACATCAATCACGGCATCCGGATGGATGATCGGCTCTCCCATGGGAACTTCTGGCACGAGTAAATCAATCGCCTGCTTGAAGGACAACATGGGGTTCGGACTGATCAAGGCATTGGTTCTGCACAATGAAAGCATGTCACGGTGCAAAATGACGCCACTGGCCTCCGTGGACTGGAGGAAACGCCGGTACTGGGTGGAAGTCAGGAATGTCAATGATCCTTTCCCGGCCTTGTCCAGTGGCGCGAGATGGTCAATCGGAACCGCCGGATCGCCAAACAATTCCAGCTTGAGTGCCCGGGCCAGATCACCCAGGCAACACGGTCTCCCGACCGGAGCCAGGTTCATGGGGTCGTTCGGGACTTTAGCCATGCTTGCGGCTTTGCGAAAAAATCCGGCGCAGACTCGCCAAAATTTTTGGCGTCAAATCGATTCCCGGTGAAGCAAAAAAAACCTCCTGACCCAGTATCACGGTGAAATGGTGCTGCTTTCCGTACGCCCGGATCGCCCGGACTGCGAGTCGCTGCAGGTTGACCAGGGCCTGATTGCGAGCCAGGCTGAAATCTTCAGCATACTGCTGCTGATTGGTCCGATAGCGCTCCCGCAGCATATTCAACCGCTGTTCATTCTCCATCCTCTGGAGTAGCGAAATCCCTGCATTCCCAGCCTTCATCGCGAGCTTCTCCTTTTTGATTTCTGCCAACTGCTTGAGAAGCAGCTTCTTCCGTCCACTGAGCTCCCGATTCAGCAACCGTTGTGCCGCCGCAGTCTGTGGCATTTCGTGCAGTAGAAGACTTAGGTTGACATAACCGATCCGTAGCGGCGTCTTTACGGCAGCAGCTGCCGATGGATCAGCAAGGAGTAATGCGCCACCCAAAACCCAAATCGGGATCAAAATCCGGAACTCTCGCAGTTCCATGATACGTCTCAAGAAACTTGACTTCTGAATCATATACCCTCGGTCATGAAAAAGTTGCGGCATCGTTTCTACTGCTGGCAGGTTGCCTAAAAATAAGACCCCAAAGCGAACTGGAGATAGCTGAGGAGGTCATGCGGTCCTGGGTTGAGTGGCTTTGCCCAGCTGAACCGGATCGCGCCGAGGGGAGTCAGCCAGGTCACACTGACTCCGGCCGAGGTCCTCAATCCACTCAGGCTAAAGCTGCTCGGGGTCGCGAAGACATTTCCGACATCAAAGAACAGGCTGAGCTGGTAGTTTGGCGCCTCACCCGGCAAATGATGGCCAAAAAACTGTGGCAGCACCAGGTCATTTTGTGCATAGGTGAAAAAGGTTCCTCCAATCGGAATCCCTGTAGGGGTCTTGGGTCCCATGGTATAGGATTGATAGCCCCGGACGGAGTAAGGCCCCCCCCCGAAAAAGTTCATCAAGGGAGGAAACTCGCTCGTCCCCCCATAGGCCTTCCCGAGTTCGACTTGTGCGTTCAAGGCATAACTAAAGCCGGCAAATAATGGAACATGATCCTGACTGTGGAAATTGAGGATCCAGAAGTCCTGGGCGCCTGGAGGTACTCCAACTTCAAGACCCAGCTTCTGGCGGCTGCCCCGGGTTGCCAGGATATAGCGGTTGCGGTCGTCGAACAACAACCCGGCGTCCAGAGCCAGGTTGTTGTAGCGCATCCCCGGCAGATCAACAAAAACGTTGTTCCCGTCCGGATTTGTGCACTCGCTGGGCACGGTATAGCGGCTGCCGTTCGCCGGATTGAGGGCAAAATTAAAATAAATGGAAGGGCTGGAGCAGTTGGTCAAGAGGTTGGTATGACTCGGACTGACTCCCAGGTAGTAACTGGCAAAGGTGGTCAGCGGAAACGAATAGGTCAGTGTGAATCCGTAGTCCGTGGTCGAAAATGTGTTCGCATAAAGGTTAAATCCCTGGCTTTGCGTGTAAAAGGTGCTCAGGGTCTCACTCACATTATCGACCGTAAAATAGGGATTCGTGTAGGTCACGTTGTAAGTGGTCTGGTAGGGATAGCGCTGTGCGCTGACCGTCAGCAAACGGCCAGTCCCGAGGAAGTTGGCGAGCGAAACCTGCCCTCCGATGACAATTCCTTCCCCTTGCCCGTAGCCCAAGGTCACATTGGCGGTTCCCGAGCGTCGTTCATGGACGTTTACATCTACATCAACTTCATCATTGCTTCCGGCAATGCGCCGGGGCTTGATCGAGACACTTTTGACAAACGGAATTCTCTGAATCAGGAGCTTGGACAGCTTGATGGCACGAGTCGACAACCACGTTCCTTCGTACTGGCGCATGTTTTCAAGGAAAACCTTTTCGTTGGTTCCGGTGATCCCATGGAAATAGATCCGATGAACATATACGCGGTGTCCCGGTCGAATGAAAAAAATGACGGTTGC
>JAKARN010000027.1 GCA_021828425.1 Pseudomonadota bacterium
CCGCCCATGGTTACCGCGGAATCCCGCAAGGAGCGTCATGCGGTTGCGGTCTCGATCCTCAACTACAACTCCAGCGAGCATACCCGAACCGCGGTGTCCTCGATCCTTGGAAACACCGATCCTCTCCTAGACTTCCGGATCGTCGTTGTGGAAAACGGTTCACAGTCCACCGAACGGGTTTATCCCGGGGAGTGGTCCGATGCGCGGGTCCAGGTGGTTACCAGCAGGATCAACCTCGGCTTTGCTGCGGGGCACCAATTTGCCCTGCAGTTTGTCCGTGCCCGCTACTACTTCCTTTTCAATAACGATGGGTATTTCGTGAATAACGTCCTGCGGTGCCTTTTCGATTTCATGGAAGCCCACCCTGACGTTGGTCTGGCAACCGGTCGGTGCCAAGGACCAGATGGACAACCGCGACCCTCATTCGATTACTTGCCTAGCTTGCTTAGGTCGGTTGTCGGAACCGGCATTCTGAGACAGATCCGTCCGGCATTCTACCCTGATCGGCGTGCCTGCTACTCAGAGCCGCTTGATGTCCCCATGGTCACCGGGAGTGCTCTGTTCGCCCGTGGAGAGCTGCTTGAGTCTTTAGGTGGGTTGGATACCCAATTTTTCCTCTATTGCGAGGAAGAGGATCTGGCTAGGCGAGTTCGGAATGTAAAACAGCGCATCTGTTATGTCCCCGACGCGCATTTTTGCCATGTGGGGGGAGGGAGTATGCCGATGCAACTGGCACTCCGAAAAGAGTTTTATGTGTCTTTCCTTTATTACCTGCGGAAACATCACGGAACCTTTTACGTCTTGGGCTTTCGGGCTTTCCTCTTGGTGAGGCTTCTTGCCCGCGTACTCCGTCGCAGAGATGCATGGTCCCTGTGGTGGTTTGTGGTCCGTGGGGCACCCGCATACGAAAGTCTAAGGTACCACCAGAGGATGGTTTAGGTCGGGTCATCGTCGACTGGGGCATAAAAAAACCCCCCGGGAAACGGGGGGTTGGACTGCACAGAGTTCTCAGTTTGAGATCGGGATTCGTCGGGTTCTATGGCTCTCGCGTTTCTGCAGGGAAACCCGGAGCACTCCGTCCTTGAGTTCGGCACGGATCTTTTCCGGATCAATGGTCTGTTGCCCGAGCGTAAATTGCCGCTGATAGTGTGACCCCCGCAGATCGGCATCTACCAAGCTCACGGCTTCGGGCAGGTCGACCGCGAGTGTACCTTCTAGGGTGAGCCGGTTATCACCCACCTCGACTTTGAGAGAATCCGTGGATACACCGGGCATGTCCGCTTCGATAAGGATTGCATCATCTGTCTCGCGGATATCCACGGGGGGCAGAATCACCGGTTCCCGCCGTGCTGCCTGGTCTGGATACTTGGCGGTCGGCAGGGGTTTGGCGTGGGCACTCAGTTGCTGGCTGGTCATGGTTGCTTACCTCCTCTTTGAGTACCGGTCAGGCGGCGCGAACTTCAACCCGTCTTGGCTGAAGCGCGGCCTTTTTCGGAAGAAACAGAGTGACAACTCCGTTTTTGGCTTGGGCCGTAATAGCCTCTGGATCAACGGAGTCCGGAAGGCTCAGGGTTCGTAGAAACTCGCCGCTGAAGCGTTCCTGCCGATAAACGGTGGCTTCTTTCTCGGTTTTCGTGGCCCGTTTGCCGGCAATGGTGATCAGACCGTCTTTGACCTCTACAGAGAGGTCTTTCTGGTCAACCCCCGGGGCAAACACATGGATGCGGAACTCCTGTTCCGTTTCTCCGATATTGATTAGTGGGAAACGGCTGGCCGGACTGGCCCTGAGGTCTCGGCTGAACGAATCTGCGAACCAGCTTTCCAGGGCCGAACGGAAGGGCCCGATTTCACTGAAGAACTGGAAATCAGTCTCGAACGGACTCATGAGATCAAACCACATGGTGACACCTCCATAAATCGATGAAATGGCAGGGTGTGGAAACACCCCTATGCCTTCTAGATGGGGGCGTCGGTCTGCGATTTCAAGGTGCGGGGTGCTGTCTTCCGCTTCCGGATTCCGAGGATGGCCAGGCCGAGAGCCAGACCAGCAAGTGTCAGGGGACCCAGGGAGCTCGAACTGCTAACGTTGGGGTTCTGGTAGGACACGAAAATGCTGACTGTGGCGGGTGCCGAAACCGGAGAAGGTCCGCCCGCAACCGTTTCACAGATGAAGCTGAATGCATCCTCCCCAGAGAACCCGGCGTCCGGGACATACGTAAAGAGGCCGCTGCTGGGTACGATTGTGACTGAGCCATGGATCGGTGGGACCAGAAGCTGGAAGTCGCGCTCACGTCCCAAGACATCACTGCAACCCAGCGTATTCTGGCTCGGAGTGTTTTCAATGCTGTTGTAGACCCCGCCAATGGCAATGAGGTCGCCCGGTCCGACAAAGCTACCGATAGATTCGGGTCCAGCGAACGGACCGAGAGTCTCCGTGATGGAGCGGGTTGCGGTGCTAATAACGAGCACGCTGTTCTGGCCGGGTTCGACGGCGTAGAGGTGAGCACCGGATGGGGAAATCGCGAGTCCCGCAGGATCACCGCCCAGATCGATGGTGCCCTCGACACTGTCAGTGGCCGTATCGATCAAGGTAAGGGTTCCACTCCCGCTATTCGAGACGTAAAGCACGCCTCCGTTGGGTGACAGGGCCAGGCCGGTCGGGTCATTGCCCACGGGGATGGTCGTGATTACCTTTCTTTCGTGCCGGTTGATTACGGAAATGCTGTTACTGCCAGCGTTGGCCACATAAACCGTGAAACCACGGGGAGAAACCAGGACCGCACCTGGATCCTTTCCCACCGGAATGGTCAGTAAACTGGCTGCCAGAGGGGCAGAGACCACCGAAACCGTTCCATCCCCGCGATTGGAAACGAACAGCAGGGAACCATCGGGTGTCATGGCTAGGCCATCCGGTTGGTCGCCTACGGCAATGGTCTGGAGTACGGTCGAGGTTGCAACATCGATCTCGGAGATATCGTTGGCTCCCGCACTGGCAACATAGCCGGCGCTCCCGGCAGGGCTAAAGACGATGCTATCCGGGTCAGCACCGACCGGAATGGTGCCAGTTACCACGTTGTCCACGTTCATCACGGTGACGGTGCCACTGCTGGAGTTGGCGATATAGATCGGACTCCCGATGGGAGCGACCGCAAAGGCCGTAGGATCCTGTTGGGTGTTGACCGTCGCGATCTCATTGAAATCGTTGCCCGTGTTCAGGACTGCCACTGTCTTGTTGTTTGCCTGGGCAACGTAAAGATCGGGCAGGGCGTGTGCTGTTCCCCAGGTGGTGGTTGCAACGGCAAGGACGAGCACCACCATGGAAACCCGCGGGCGCCATCTTGAAAATTCGCGCGGCATGAAAGTCACGAATCCGAGTTGGACAACTAGTTTATGCGTGATTCCTCCAAGGATCAAGGGTAAACGGGGATTGGCTTCCCGAGCCCGGATTGGCAGGGAGCCTGTCAACCTTCAAAAAATCGTCCGGTTGACAGGCTGAGGGGGCTACGGGCTAGACTGTCCGCAAAGTATTCGGACTTCGCGGCCCCATGACAGAAACCCCTGATCTTGCCCCGCCTTGGACCCTCGAACGGATTCTCGAACTATTCCGGGCTCCTTTGAATGACCTGCTTTACTGGGCGCATGGCGTCCATCGACGACACTTCAATCCCCAGGAAATCCAGTTGAGCACGCTCCTCAGTGTCAAAACCGGGGGGTGCCCCGAGGATTGCCATTATTGTCCCCAAAGTGGCCGTTACGCGACCTCGGTTGAGGCCGAACCCTTATTGCCCGTCGAGCAGGTGGTTCTAACCGCCCGACAAGCCCAGGCGGCGGGAGCGACTCGCTTTTGCATGGGGGCTGCCTTTCGCGGACCAAAGGATCGTGATCTTGACCAGATTCTTGAGTACATCAAGGCGGTCAAGGCGCTTGGGCTCGAAACCTGCGCCACCCTGGGCTTGTTGACCGACGAACAGGCTGAAAGGCTAGCTCAGGCTGGGCTCGATTTCTACAATCACAACCTGGATACTTCGCGCGATTACTATGCGGAAATTGTGACAACCAGAAGCTTCGACGATCGGCTGGAAACCTTACGGCGGGTTCGCAAGGCTGGTATGCACGTCTGTTGTGGCGGAATCTTGGGAATGGGCGAGTCCATGGAGGACCGTGCCGCACTTCTCCTTGAGCTTGCCGAGATGGACCCACCGCCGGAAAGCGTGCCCCTCAACGCCTTGGTTCCCGTGCCCGGGACCCCGCTCGCCACCCGTGATCCGGTGCCACCGCTGGAGTTTGTGCGGGCGGTGGCTGTGACCCGGATTCTCATACCGGCGGCTCATGTTCGGCTGTCTGCAGGCCGCAGCCGGATGAGCGATGAACTCCAGGCCCTCTGTTTTTTTGCCGGAGCCAACTCGGTTTTTTATGGCGAGGAATTGCTTACGACACCGAACAACGAGATGAAAGCGGATCGTGAGCTGTTTCGGGCCCTCGGAATCCGCGCCGAGATGCAGTCTGAAAGACGGGAAGCTCATGCTCTCAGGGATTGAGTCTCGTCCGCGACCGGGGAGGTTGGCTGCGGGGGTCCGGATCCGCCGGATCCGCGAATCCTCATGCCGACCCGCTATCGTGGTCGAGGGACATCGGCTGATCAACTTCGCCTCGAATGACTACCTAGGGCTCGCCACTCACCCGGCGGTAATCGAGGCGTGGAGCGCAGGAGCACGAGAATGGGGCGTTGGGAGCGGTGGATCAATGCTTCTATCCGGGCATACTTCAGCCCACTGCGAACTCGAGAATGCTCTGGCCGATTGGCTTGGACGGGACCGGGCGCTGCTTTTTTCAAACGGTTATATGGCCAATCTTTCGGTCTTGCAATCCCATTGTCGTCGTGGACAAACGATCGTCCAGGACCGTCTGAATCATGCCTCGCTTTACGATGCTGTACGACTGGCTCAGGGGCATCTCCGTCGTTATGCCCATGGAGACGTGTCGGACGCGGCCCGCCAGCTGGTACGGTCAGCGTCCTCGAGAAGGGCATTGCTCGTGACCGAGGGAGTTTTCAGCATGGACGGGGATCAGGCTCCCCTGGCCCAACTGGCACGGATTGCCTGCGCGGCTGGAGCCAGATTCTTGGTTGACGATGCTCACGGCATCGGTCTGTGGGGGGAGAACGGGCAAGGTACCGTGGCGGCCTGCCACCTTGGACAGGATGACGTTCCACTGCTTATGGCCACTTTCGGAAAGGCGTTCGGAACCTACGGGGCCTTCGTTGCCGGACCGGATGCTCTCATTGAGACCCTAGTGCAGCAGGCGCGTCCCTTCCGCTATACCACAGCGCTCCCGCCGGCCCTAGCGGTGGCTACGCACGAGGCACTCCGGCGGGTGATTGGAGAGTCCGAAAGACGTCGCCGGCTGCACGAACACGTGGATTACTTTCGCCGAAGCGCAGGAGAGCTGGATCTGCCTCTGGCGCCTTCTTCATCTCCCATCCAACCTCTTCTGATTGGTTTGGCGGAAAAAGCACAGACACTCAGCAAGGCACTTGAGGCTCGCGGAATTTATGCGCCGGCTATTCTCCCGCCAACCGTGCCACACGGGAAAGCGCGCTTGCGGATCAGCCTGAGTGCTTCCCACACGCGGTCCGATCTGGACCATCTGCTTGAAGCCCTGTCTAGCCTGTGTCCGCCTCGCGCCTGATTTTGGCCACGGTTCACGGTTGGGGGTTCAACGCCCGCATTTTTGACCCCTTGCTGGAGCCGCTCAGGCAGGCTGGGATCACCCTGTGTTGTATCGAATTGCCAGGACACGGGCAGCGGGGCGACATCCCGGTGGATTCTACGCTTCCGGACTGGGCCGAGGATTGTCTGGAAGCGCTGCCTGAAGGGCCGGTGGCACTCCTCGGCTGGTCGCTTGGCGGGCAAGTGGCACTCCAAATTGCGATCCGGAATCCACAGCGGATTGGGGCACTCGTTCTCGTCAGCACCACGCCGAAGTTCGTGGCCGGTCCGGACTGGGCCTACGGATGCGCCCCCGTTGTTCTGGACCGTTTTGCCAGGGATCTCGAGACCCATTACGAGGGGACCCTGGATGATTTCCTTTTTCTGCAGCTCCAAGGTCGACGGGAAGCGCGAACCCTGATCCCCCGCTTGCGGGCTGCGCTGCGGACGGGGGGTTCACCAACGCCCGCAGGACTGCGGGCTGGGCTCGAAATCTTGAGGACGACGGATTTGCGTCTGGATGTACAGCACGGAGTTCAGGTTCCCTTACTCCTCGTGGCCGGACGACGGGACCGACTGGTTCCACCGGAAGCGGTGGATTGGTTGGCCCAGGCACTCCGGACCGAGATCATCTGGTTCGAAAAGGCCGGCCATGCATCCTTCCTCAGTGATCCGGGAACATTTTGCCGGCTCCTGTCCGGATTCTTGAACGGTTGTGATTATGCCTAGGCTCGACCCGCACCGGATCCGCAAGCGATTCAACCGAGCCGTGCTTACCTACGACGACAAGGCCTGTCTGCAGCACTGGGTCGAGGACGAGCTGGTCAATCGTCTGGTCTTGTTTGATCTCATACCCAGTTGGATCCTTGATCTAGGGTGCGGGACGGGGCATGCCGAACCGGCCTTGTCCCGAGCGTTCCCTGATGCAAAACTCTTGGGGGTTGATTCAGCTTTCGACTTCCTGCGTCGGAAGCAGGAGGTGAAAGATCGGCGGTCCCCGGTTCTTTGTGCCGATGCCCGGGCCTTGCCCCTGTCCGACGAATCCATAGATCTCGTTTTCAGTAACCTCATGCTTCAATGGTGCGAGGATCCGGGCTTGGTTTTTGGCGAAGTGTTTCGGGTCTTGAAGGGTCGTTCGCCTTTCCTGTTTTCGACTTTCGGACCGCGGACACTCCACGAGCTCCGGGAGGCGTGGGCTTGTGTAGATCGCGAACCTCACGTTATTGATTTCCTTGATTTGCCAGCATTGGGAACCTGTCTGACCCGGCACGGATTCGTCGAGATTGTGCTCGATACCGAGGTGGTGATCGAGCAAGTGGGCAGTCTGACCGACCTCGGGCGGGAGCTTAAGCAAATAGGCGCGAATTCACATCCCATCGGCGGTATCCGTGGGCTGACCGGGCGGACACGCTGGCAACGGGTGGGTGAGGCCTATGAGATCCGCCGCCCTCCCGGGGAGGGGCTGCCGGTGACATACGAGATCATCTATGGAGTTGGGTGGAAGCCAATTCCGTTGCCGCCGGTCCGGGGTCCAGCATGAACTCCCGGGGAGTCTTGGTCACCGGGACGGATACCGGAGTTGGCAAAACGTGGGCCAGCGCGGCATGGATCCGCTGCGGGGCCAGGCGCGGGCTCCGTGTCGGTGCTATGAAGCCGGTCGCGACTGGTGCCGTCCGGAACGAACAGGGAAAGTGGCAGCACGAGGATGTGCTCAGGTTACGCCAAGTGATCAACATTGAAGAGAGCGATGTCGAAATCAATCCCTATTGTTTTGCCCCTCCCATCTCCCCCGATATCGCCGCCCGCCAAGTCGGACAAGAAATTCACCTAGAAGCGGTGCGGGAGTACGTGCGGCAGCTTGAGCTCCGGACGGACCTCGTGGTCGTTGAAGGTGTGGGAGGATGGCGTACGCCTTTAACGGAACAAAAGACCGTAGCCGATCTGGCCCGAATCCTGGAGTATCCGGTGATCTTGGTTATCGGTCTCCGCCTCGGTTGCATCAACCAGGGGCGGCTTTCGGTGGAAGCCATTGACCGGGACGGTGTGCCCTGCGTCGGATGGATCGGCAACCGGGTGGATCCCGCCCTTGAAGAGCCAGAGGAAGTAATGGCGACACTCAGGAGGAGCCTTCCGGTTCCCTGTCTCGGCGTTCTGCCTTACCTCTCCCAACCCGCCTGCGATCCCCTTGCTCATGCCCTAGATAAAGGCTTTGAAAGTTGGTTTGGGAGTGATGGGTGCGATTGACCTGACCCGGGGGGCCATGACCCCCTCCCCAATTGTGGCGCCTGCACAGGCATTCGTGCATAATTGGAAAATCCGATTTATTTTTCGCAGATTCCAGTCGATGTCGACCTTAGTGGTCAGCCCCAACCGATCCCTGCAAGGTGCGGAACTCAGGCTGATGGCAGCTGGTCTGGCCGGCTCCTTGGTCTTGGGTGGGCTCATGACCTGGTTGTGGGGTTTCTGGCCCATTCTGGCCTTCAATGCAATCGCACTGGGTGGGTTGGTATACGGGGTGTGGAAGGCGGATCACCACGGACGGTACCGCGAAGTGATCCGTGTCGACGACGATCGGCTTGTGGTCGAGAAAGGCCAAAGCTGTCCGGAATACCATTTCGAGGCTTTGCGGGTATGGGCCCAGGTCGTGGCGGGTGTCCGCCCATCCGACCGGAAGTATCACGTCAGCATCCGCTCCAGGGGGCAGGAATGCGAGGTCGGGGGCTGTCTCGGGGAAGAAGAGCGACGGATTTTGGCCCAGCGGCTCCGCGAAATGCTGGCCCCGGCTTGGACGGTTGCCACACCGACACTTGCGACGAGCCCCGGTTTCAAGACTCATGCGGGAGACTTTCGCTCATGAAGCATCAATGGTTCCGGGCCTGGATCGGGATCGCCCTGGTGGGTGCGGTGACTGTACCCCGGGCGATGGCCGCTTCCCTCTACAATCTCCCGAGGGGGGTTACCCCGGTCAGTCACGAGATCTACGGGCTCAACATGTTGGCTTTCTGGATCATGTGCGGAATTGCCACCGTGGTATTCGGGGCCATCACGTGGTCAATGATCTTCCATCGCCGCTCGCGGCATCCGAAGCCCGCCAAGTTTCATGAGAATTCGGTTCTGGAAGTGGTATGGACCGTGATTCCCTTTATCATCCTCATCGTGATGGCAGTGCCCGCTGCCCGTGTCCTCCTCCGGGCAGAAGATGTCCATCACTCGGAGATGACGGTCGAAGTGACCGGATACCAGTGGCTGTGGCGGTACACCTATCCGCGTTGGCATATCAATATCTATAGCCGCCTCGCGAATTCCAGCCTCCGGATCGCGCCTCTGAATTCGGGCGTGAGCCCCTATTCGGTCCCCCACTACCTGCATTCAGTGACCCATCCTCTGGTGCTCCCCGTCGGCGAAAAGGTTCGCCTTCTCGTCACCTCCAAGGACGTTATCCACTCCTGGTGGGTCCCCGATTTGGGCGTTCAAATGGACGCGAACCCCGGACTGGTGAACTCGATCTGGGTCCGGATCGAGAAACCTGGAACCTATCGGGGACAGTGTAACCAGATCTGCGGCTGGGGCCATGCCTACATGCCGATTGTTGTTGTGGCTAAGCCCAAGACCCAGTTCCAGGCATGGGTCCGGGAATGGCAGGAGCGGCACCGGGTCGATGCCGACGATGCCTCCTCCCCCTCCCCGCAGGGTTCCTGAATTTCCCGAATACCGTTTGCTGACCTAAAGAACGGAGAGCCCAAACGATGACCGAGTCAGTCGCCCTACCCGCGGAACCACACCACGCCACCCGGCGCGGTCTGATGCGCTGGATCACGACCACCAACCACAAGGACATCGGGACGCTCTACCTTATTTTCAGCCTCATCATGTTCTTCATTGGTGGGGCTATGGCCATGGTGATCCGTGCAGAACTCTACCAGCCGGGCCTTCAGTTTGTGACCCCGGCCTTCTACAACCAGATGGTTACCCTCCACGGGCTCGTCATGGTCTTCGGGGCGGTTATGCCGGCGTTCGTGGGGCTCGCGAACTGGATGATCCCCCTCATGATTGGGGCGCCGGACATGGCGCTTCCCCGGCTCAACAACTGGAGTTTCTGGATCCTGCCGTTCGCCTTCACGCTCTTGCTCTTGACTCTGTTTTTGCCAGGTGGAGCGCCGCAGGGCGGGTGGACGCTGTATGTTCCCTACAGCCTTGAGCTCGGCTACTCCTTCCCCTTCATGATCTTCGCCATCCACCTCATGGGCATTTCCTCGGTTTTGGGTGGCATTAACGTGATTGTCACCATCCTCAACATGAGGGCCCCGGGGATGACCCTCATGAAGATGCCACTTTTCGTCTGGGCGTGGCTGATCACAGCGTACCTGCTCGTGGCCGTCATGCCAGTCTTGGCCGGTGGGGTCACGATGCAGCTCTTGGATCACTATTTCGGAACCCACTTTTTCTCAGTGGCCGGCGGTGGAACCCCTCTCCTCTGGGAACATGTGTTTTGGTTCTTCGGACATCCTGAAGTCTACATCATGATCCTGCCAGCCTTCGGCATCATCTCGGAGATTGTGCCGACCTTTTCCCGGAAACCGCTTTTTGGCCGGACCTCAATGATCTATGCCCTGGCTTCGATTGCCTTTCTATCTTTCATTGTTTGGGGTCACCACATGTTCACCTCGGGGATGCCGGTTTCCGCCGACCTCTTCTTCATGTTCAGCACCATGCTCATCGCTGTGCCCACCGGGGTCAAGATTTTCAACTGGGTAGCGACCATGTGGCGAGGGGCCATTACTTTTGAGACGCCGATGCTGTTTGCCGTGGCTTTCATCATCCTGTTCACCATCGGTGGATTCTCAGGAGTTATGCTGGCTTTGGTTCCGGCGGATTTCCAGTACCACAATAGCTACTTCGTGGTGGCCCATTTCCACTACGTTCTTGTGACTGGTGCCGTGTTCGCCATCATGGGTGCCGTCTACTACTGGCTGCCCAAATGGACCGGGCATATGTACAATGAGTTCTGGGGCAAGGTCCATTTCTGGCTGAGCGTGATCTCCGCCAACATGCTCTATTTTCCGATGCATTTTCTCGGCTTGGCGGGGATGCCACGCAGGGTGCCGGACTATGCTGTCCAATTCACCAATCTCAACATGATTTCCAGCATCGGGGGGTTCATATTCGGCGCTTCCCAGCTCATCTTTGTAGCCATTATCTTCGCGACGGTTTATGGAGGTCGGCGGGCAGAAGCTCGGGCTTGGGAGGGGGCCCACGGCCTCGAATGGACGGTTCCCTCACCAGCTCCCTACCATACCTTCGCCACTCCACCTGAGGTCCCCGGGTGAGGCCGGATGGTCGTCGAGCCCGAGTCGGAATTCGAAGAGGGACGCCGCCATCGGCGCGCGGTGCGCATGGCGATCCTCTTGGGAATTGTGTCTTTGATCTTCTATGTTGGGTTCTATCTGGTGGGCGCGTGGGTCCGGTGAAGGGTTCCCTGGGACGGCCCCGGATTCATTAGTACCCTGGCCCTGTGTTTTTCTGCTTTTCCAGGAAATGAGGTCTGCATGAACGTTTCAGCCGATACCTACTATCTGCCTCATGAAAGCCGCTGGTCGATCCTGGGGTCCATCGGGCTTTTTGCCTTCATGCTCGGAGCTGGCATCTGGCTCGATGGTTATGATCTGGCCGGTCCGTTGGTGATGGGGGCTGGCGTGTTCTGCATCGTTTCGACTAAGTTTGGCTGGTTTGGTACCGTCATCCGGGAAAGCTTGGCAGGCCACTACAACCTGCAGGTGGACCGTACGTTCCGCTGGGGGATGGTCTTTTTCATCTTTTCGGAAGTGATGTTT
>JAKARN010000028.1 GCA_021828425.1 Pseudomonadota bacterium
CCAAAAGCCAGCCGGATCCGATGATCCCGGAGACACTCGAATAGAGCAACCCGATCCGACCCGCATCCCGTTTCAGGCGGTGTTGGGTCACGAGGTGCCCGAAAGGATGGGGGCAGGGGGCCTGCCGGATGATCCCGCTTGTGGGTGGCGATTCCTTCCCCGGCTGAGAATGGCTGTCCGCTCGTGGGCTTTGGAGACTCCGGACCTGCCGGGACCGGGAAGCGGATCCTTGCTTGCGGGGCGGTTCAAGGCTCCAGACATGGAAAAAACCGGAAGTCCGATTCGTTACAATAGTTCTACCTATTGTAACCAGAAGATTCCCTCACCGCCGGATTCCCGGCGGAGGGGCGGAGGTCTCAGGTGCAGCCAGAACCCGGATTGTATGTACCCGTACCCGAAGCCGTGGTCGCCCGCTTCCGGGCGCTTCTGGACGAGGCGGAGCAAACCGGGATCCCGGAGGCGTCGGCCATGTCGCTGGCCACCGCCACCCCCACCGGCCAGCTCTCGGTTCGTACGGTTCTGCTCAAGTCCTGGAATGTCCACGGGATCAGTTTTTATACCAACCTGAACAGTCGCAAGGCACAGCAGCTCGCCTCCCATCCGCGGGCTGCGGTGTGTTTTTACTGGCGGCCCCTGTGGCGGCAGGTTCTCATGGAAGGCGGGGTGGAACGGCAGGCGGACCCGGAAGATGATGCCTATTGGGAGACGCGACCCCGCGAACACCAGCTGGGCGCCTGGAGTTCCAACCAGTCGCAGCCCCTGCCCAGCGGGGATTTTCTGGAATCCGAGTACCGGCGTTATGAGCAGCTTTTCGCGGATCGGCCCGTTCCCCGACCGCCTTTCTGGGGCGGCTTCCGCTTTCATCCCGACCTCATCGAATTCTGGCACGGGCGGCCGGGACGCCTCCATGAGCGGGACCGGTATACCGTGGTCGAGGGTTCTTGGAATCACCAGCTTTACTTTCCCTGACCCGTCCGGGGGGATCGTCCGGCTGAGGCAGCCCGCCCGCCCGCCCGGTTTCCCGTCCCCCTGAATCCAATTTGCGCTGCTGTTCCTCCCGTTTGCTGCCTTGGAGACATTGCATGCCCACCCATCTCTTCTCTCCCTTAAAGATCCGGGAAGCGCATTTCCGTAACCGGATCTTTGTCTCTCCCATGTGTCAGTATTCGGCACGTGAGGGTCTGGCGCAAACTTGGCATCTCGTGCATCTGGGATCCAGGGCGGTGGGCGGAGCCGGGCTCGTCTCGACGGAAGCCACGGCGGTCTGCCCGGAGGGGCGCATCTCCCCCGGGGACACCGGGCTCTGGAACGATGCCCAACTTCACGCCTGGGCCCCGATCGCCGCCTTCATCCGTGAACAGGGTGCGGTTCCCGCCATCCAGCTGGCCCATGCCGGACGCAAGGCGTCGACCGGCATTCCCTGGCTCGGGGGACAGCCTCTCGACTCCGGCCAGGGGGGATGGACCGTGTCCGCGCCTTCCCCGCTGCCCTTCGATACCGGCTATCCGGTCCCCCACGAGCTGGATCCGGGAGAGATCCAGGAGATCGTCCATGCCTTTGCCGAAGCGGCCAGGCGTGCTCTGAAGGCCGGCTTCGAGGCGGTCGAACTCCATTTTGCCCATGGCTATCTGGCCCACGAGTTTCTTTCACCGCTCAGCAATCACCGGAAGGACGACTACGGCGGATCACTCGAAAACCGCATGCGTTTTCCGCTTGAGGTAGCCGACTCGGTCCGAGCCGTCTGGCCCGCTTCCCACCCGCTTTTGGTCCGGCTTTCGGTGACCGACTGGGTGCCGGGCGGATGGGATCTCCCCTCGTCCATCACGCTGTCCCGGGAACTCAAACGGGTGGGTGTGGATTTGATCGACTGCTCGAGCGGGGGCAATGTCCCGCGGGCCGAGATTCCCCTGGGTCCCGGCTACCAGACGGTCTTTGCCGAGGCGATCCGCCGTGAGACCGGGGTGCTCACGGGGGCAGTCGGACTCATCACGGAGCCCGTTCAGGCGGAACATCTGCTCGGCACGGGGCAGGCCGACGTGGTTTTCCTCGCCCGGGCCGAGCTGCGTGACCCGTATTGGCCGCTTGCGGCGGCGCGTCATCTCGGGGTCGAAATCGACTGGCCTCCTCCTTACCGGCGCGGGAAATGACGGAAGTCTTGCCCGAGAGGACCCGGGGAAAATACCCTTGGGGAGGTTCGCCAGTGGACCTGCCCGAATTGCGGAGCCATCCATGACCGGGGGGAACATGCGGCTGGGAATTCCCCGGCTGCTGGCTGGGCAGCCCATGCCCTCCTACAGCGAGTTCCACCGGAGGTGACGCCTGTGAGGCGGCGGTGTTGGCCGGTGTCGCGGGACCCAGGTGAAACCGACCTCTATAAAGCAGGAAGCCAGCTTTTTGCAGCGGATCTTTGTGTTGTTGGGCGGCAGCGATCGCCCGGGGTGCACGAATCAAGGAACCAGGACGACCTTGCCCGTATTCTTGCGTGACTCGATATAGGCGTGTGCGTTGCCCGCTTGTGCGAGCGGGAAAGTCCGATCCACATGGGGGCGCACCCACCCGGCATGCACACCGCCGATCAAGGTCCTCATCCAGGCCTCGATCTTTGGCACCTCGTGCCAGAGGTGCCCGAGATTAACCCCAAACACCGACCGGTTCCGATTCATCAATGCGACCGGGTTGAACCACGGCATGCCCAATCCCACCTTGAGCAGTTTCAGCGGACCCGGAAGCCTTGATTCGGTCATCATGGATGCACCGAATATCCCGAGCCTGCCCGTGTGGCGCAGGGCGCCATAGCTCCTCTTCCATTCCAATCCGCCCAGTGGGTCGGTAATGAGTTCGACGCCGCGCCCCTGCGTGAGCCTTGCCACCTCGCGCGTCCAGTCGAGCTCGATGTAGTCGATCGCCTCATGGAGGCCGCGTTGCTTGAGAAAACCATGCTTGCGGGCGCTCGCCGTACCGTAGATCGTGGCACCGATGTGGCGGGCGATATCGATCGCCGCCAGTCCAACTCCGCTGCCGGCATTATGGATAAGCACCGTCTCGTCGGGCTTCAGTGCACCCATCACGACCAGTAACTGCCAAGCCGTCAGGTAGTTGACTGGAATCGCCGCCGCCTCTTCAAAGCTTAATGCGGCGGGCTTCTCGAAGGTCTGGGTCGCGGGCACCACCACAGTGTCGGCATAGCCGCCAAAGCGTGTCAGCGCGAAAACCTCCTTGCCGATCCAGGCGTGATCCACATGTGGGCCGATGGCATCGACCGTGCCAGAGACTTCGTAGCCAACCACGGCCGGAAGCTTTGGCGCGTCCGGATAGAGACCCCGGCGGGCCAGGAGGTCGGCAAAGTTGATGCCACAGGCCCTGACCCGGATGCGTAATTCCTCGGCCTGCGGTTGCAAGTCGGGAGCCTCGCGCAGCTTGAGCTTCTCCGGGCCTCCGGTGGCGATGATCCAGACCTGCTTCATGGCGGGTATGCGGGTTCAGCCTTTGGCGGACCGCCCATTTTAGCCCGGAGTCCCTCCTTCGGCGCTGGGTGAATGTTTCACGGAGGGAGTTGATTTTTCCATGGCGGGAGTGACCGGAGAAAGCGCTTCTAGCAGGCTGGATGTCGTCATGGAATATGCGGGGGCTGGGCCATGAAGGACGAATCGGCGCGTGCCCGCCTTCTGTGATGTTGAGGGGCACATCCGCGAATTGCTCTTCGTTGGCGAAGATCCCTTCACTCCCCCGCCGATCACCCCCGCGAACCCGGCTCGATAGGCGGCTCGGGCGCCTGCACCCGAGACGCCCGCAGTCCGCTGAATGGCCAGACAACTGCCCGAACCGAAGGGGGATTCCCGCCTAGGGGGTGGAACCCGCATCGTAGTCAACAGGGGTGGTCTGGTCCACACCCCGCGTGGCCGGCCAGCGGGACAACAACAGGGTTCCCAGGATGGAGACGATGAAGTTGAGGAAAACGGCCACGATGGCGATGTAGACCGGGATGGACTCGGGTCCCCAGTGAAGGACCGTGACGGCGCTGGTGAAATGGTTGGCCATCATGAGACCGGTGCCCGCCACCATGCCGAGCATCCATCCCGCGATCAGGGCCCAGCGGTGGAACCAGCCCGTGTAAAGCCCGGCGGCGATACTGGGCAAGAGCTGGATGATCCAGATTCCGCCCAGTAACTGGAAGTCAATGGCGTAGTGGAATGGGATCGCGAGGACGAAAAGCAGGGCCCCGGCCTTGATCAGGAGCGAACTCCATTTCGCGACCCGGGTTTCGGTGGCAGGTGTGGCATCCGGGTTGACGAAGGCCCGGTAGAGATTGCGCGTGAACAGGTTGGCGGCGGCAATCGACATGATGGCGGCCGGGACGAGCGCTCCGATGGCGATGGCGGCGAGTGCCACAGCGGCGAACCAGGAGGGGAAGTTGGTGAGCAGGAGGGCGGGGACGGCAAAGTTGGTGCCATAGCGGTGAAAGGCCGGGGCGAAGGCCGCCCGGGTGAGTGCCTTCCGGTCGGCCATGGCCATGAACCCGAGCAAGCTGAGCAAGCCGAGAATGAAGCTGTAAGCCGGCAGGTACGTCATGTTGCGGCGGATCACGTCGGGATTTTTCGCGCCGAGCACCCCGGTGGTCGCATGGGGGTAGAGAAAGAGGGCGAGTGCGGATCCCAGGGCGAGTGTGATGAACGCACTGTCCGGACCCAGGGAATGGGCCGCGGGGGGTTCGAGGAGCAACCGGCCCGGAGGGACGGATGCGAAGATCTTTCCGTAGCCCCCAAGATGCATGGGGATGATCACGATGCAGGCGATTGCCGTGATGTAGATGAGGGCATCCTTGACGACGGCGATCAGCGCAGGGGCCCGGAGACCGCTCGTGAACGTATAGGCGGCCAGCAAACCGAAGGCAATGATCAATGGAAAATCGGCCCAGGGCCCGTGCAGGGGGAAGCCCAGGGCAGCCAGGACGACCTCGAGACCGATCAGCTGGAGCGCAATGTAGGGCAGGGTCGCGAGGATGCCCGTCACGGCGACGAGCAAGGCCAAGGTCCGACTGCCGTAACGTCCCTCCACGAAATCCGCCGTCGTGACGTAGCCGTGACGGTGGCTGACCTGCCAGAGTCGGGGCAGGGCGACCAGGGCGAGGGGAAAGGCCATGATGGTGTAGGGAAGGGCGAAATAGCCCAAGGCGCCGGTCCCGAAGATCAGGGCGGGTACGGCTATGAAGGTATAGGCCGTGTAGAGGTCTCCGCCAAGCAGGAACCAGGTCAGCCAGCCCCCGAGACGGCGGCCGGCCAGCCCCCATTCCTCGAGCCGGTTCAGGGGGGCGGCTCGCCACCGCGCAGCCAGAAAACCGAGAACGGTGACCAGGACGAAGAGGCCAATGAAGATGAGGAGCGGAACCGGCGCTGGGCTCATCGCGAATCTTTCTTCCGGGATCGGGGCTTCCGGGTCAGGTAGGTCACGAGCCCGTTGAAGAGACCGGAGAGGGGAACCCAGGCGAGCAGGTAGGTATAAAAGAAGGGAATGCCCCAGAGGGTGGGGTGACGGTGATTGAACACCGGAATCCACAGGCTGGCCAGCATGGGGACGAGGAGCAGGAGGGCCCAGTATCCCCGCCGTGACCGGCTGACGTCGTTGCTCCCGTCTCCCGGGGAGGGAGGGGTGACTCCCGCTTCGATGCCTCCCGGCCGGGGAGGATCCGGTGGCCGTTTCGGCGGCCGGAAAAAAAACCGGAACCGGGCCCCGATGGCCAGGCCGATGGCGAGGCTGTCCCAGACCGGACGAAAGTAACTGGGCCGGGCGTCCCGGGGATAGCGGCCGGAGACTCGGACTCCGGTCATGGGGATTCCGAGCCGTCCCAGCATGATCAGGACCTCACTCTCGAAAGGGAAGCCCCGGGCATGAGGGGGATGGTCTGTGATGGCGGAAACCGCCCCTGCCGGGTAAACCCGGAAACCCGACTGCGTATCCTCGAGCGGGAGACCGGCCAGTCGTGAAATGAAGAAGTCGGCCACCTGGTTGGCCCCGGCGCGGATTCTTGGAGCCGACGCCTTGTCCCGCGTGCCGAGGATCAGGGCGCGGGGGTTGCGGGTCGCAACCGCCAAAAGGCGCGGGATTTCCCCCGGATCATGCTGGCCGTCCCCGTCTACGGTGACCACCCATCGGTAGCCCTGCTCGTGGGCGAACTCGAAGCCGGTCAGGAGTGCGGCCCCCTTCCCCAACCGTCGGGCGTGCCGGATCACCCGGGCTCCGTGCGTCGTGGCGATTTGCGCCGAGCCGTCCTGTGATCCGTCGTCGACCACGAGGCAGGGATGGCCCAGGGCCGAAATCCGGTCCAGGAGTGCAGCCAGGGTCCGGCTCTCGTCCAATGCCGGGACGAGCACCAGAACGGCCGGGCCTGTCACGCCTGGGGTTGCCACGGTCGGGTGGGGGCTGCTCATGCCGGGGAAGGTCCGTCGGGGGACGACAGGTGAAGGGTGAGATAGTGCTCCGCCGAAAGCGGAAACGTCCCCTCCAACAGGGTGGTCCCGGTGAGTTTGCCGGTACCTGAAAACGGACCAGGATAGGGGGGGACTCCCGGATCCGGGATTTCACGCATGCGGCCCGTTTCGATTTCGAAGCTGAGACATGGCCCGGGGCCGGATTCCGAACCACCAGCACGATCCTGCGATCCGAGGATGAAAGCCACCGCCCGGGCTGGGGGCGATCCATAGATCAACCGGAAGCGATCGGGGACCGTCATCTCGTAATAAATGTAGAGCACCGGCGTTTCGGGTTCAGTCTGGATTTGTCCAAGGGCGGTGAGAAAGCCCATCGCAAAGGAAAAGGGGCCTGCGGCGACGGCGCGGCACGGATTCCGGGATTGTCCCGCGATGGACCAGTAGCCCGCCGCCGTATTGTGCACGGAGTTGTGGAAGAGAACCGGGGACAGCGCCAAGGGTTGTTCCGCGAGAACGCGGCAAATCTGGTCGGTGATCTCGAGTTCACCGAGTGCCGAGGAGAAAACGCAGGCCAGCGTCTGGGAAGGACACCGGGCATTCTCCAAGGCCTGTTCGGCCGCAAGTCCGCACAGCCGGGCGGCGCGGGTGGCGTGACGGAGCGAGGCGCGTGTGAAGCTCACCGGTTCCTCGATCTCCGCCCCCTCCGTCCGCCCATCGGGCTGTTCGCAATCCGTGATAGACCCCCAGCCGAAAAGCCGGACCTGTTCCTTCATGGGCCGGCTCCCGCGAAGATGAGCGCACAGTTGTTGCCTCCGAAGCCGAAGGCGTTGGTCAGGATGTAGTTCGGCCGGGTCCGCTCCGCTTCGAGGAGGATCCGGCTTCTCAAGCCGGGATCGGGCTCCTCGGTATTCAGCGTTCGGGGCAGGAGACCGCTTTCGAGGGTGAGGAGGGAGATGAGTGCGCCCAGCATGCCCGCGGCACCCAGGGTGTGGCCGGTCCAGCCCTTGGTCGAACTGACCGGGATTTCCGGCGGGAAAAGATGGCTGATGGCCCGATCCTCGGAGAGGTCGTTGAGCCGGGTTCCCGTGCCATGGGCGTGGATGTACCCGATGTCTGACGGACGGATCCCTGCCCGGGTCAGGGCACGGGACATGGCCAAGCGGGCGCCTTCCCCATCCGGATGAGGGGCCGTGATGTGATAGGCGTCCGCGCTTTCCCCGTAGCCGGCCAGTCGCCAGGGTCCCGGCCGGTTCGAAACCAGCATCAACACAGCCGCCTCGCCCAGGTTGATCCCTGCCCGCCTTCGATCAAAGGGCCGGCAGGGGGTCGGAGCGACGAGGTTCAGCGAGCGGAAGCCGAACAGGGTGGTCATGCACAGGCTGTCAATCCCGGCCACGACCGCCGCATCGATCCATTTCCGTTCCATCCACTGATGGGCCAGCACGAGCGACTGGGCGCTCGACGAGCAGGCGGAGGAGACCGTGAGTGCCGGGCCCGAGAGCTGCAAGCGCTGCTTCAGATAGTTCGCGGTTGCATGGAGTTCGAAGGTTTTCTCGAGCCGGTCCGAGAAATCAAAGGGTTCGCTGCGCTTCCGGCAATAGGCGTCCTCGAGGCTTGCGATCCCCGAGGAGCTCGTGCCCACGATCAGTCCGATCCGCGAGGTGCCGAACTGGTCGGCGGCCGCTTTCACGGCGGATTCGAAGTGATCGGCCCTGATGGCGTGTTCGGCCAGACGGTTGTTCCGGCAGTCGAAGGTCTGCAAATCATCCGGCAGCCGGACCGTGTCGAGTCCGGCAACGGTCCCGACATAGGTGGGAAGGGGGCCGGGCCAGGGGCTCAGGCCGGATTGTTCCTCGAAGAAAGCCCGTTGGAGTTCCCGGCAACCCGCCCCACAACTGGCGGTCGCTGAACAGGCCTGGATATAGAGCATGATCAGGGCACAGCCCGCCCTGATGAGGGGCGGGTGGCGAGTGAGAAAGCGACTGCCGTATCGAGGAGGACGCCCAGGCAGACGGTGAATCCGATGGTCGTGAGCATGGGAACACCGCTCAGGATCAGCGGAAGAAACACGGCCAGCACGATAAGCATACTGATCAGGATGACGTCTCGTGTCGTCTGCCCGAGCGGACTTCTCGGAACCGAAAGGAAGATACTGTAATCGAGACCGAGGCCGAACACGAGAAAGAGTCCGATCAGCATGTCGAGGTCCGGGCGGATTCCTGCCGTATTGAGAAGTGCCAGGGTTGTCGAGACGCCCAAGACCGGTGTGGCGACGAGAAGGAGTGTCCGTCTGGCCGACCGGGTGAACGCGCCCAGAAACAGGACCACGAGGCTCAGGACGGCCATCCCGATTTCCACCAGCCGGGAGGCCAGATCCTGCTGCAAGTGGGACAAGGCTCGGGACAAGTGGATGCGGTGGAGATGCGGGATCGGGTGTTTTTTCAAGAAACGGCTGAGCCTCGGATCCGAGGTCGGGGATCCCAGCGGAACCCAGGATGCCCAGCGGTGACCGAGACGAAGGAGTTCGCTTTGCACCAGAAACCGCCATCGCGTCTTGAGCAGTCGCGGCAGGTTCAGGACGGGCAGCTTCCGGCTTTGTGCAAGTGCGTGGGAAAAGGGTGAAAAGAAGGCGGGGGTGAAAGGCAGGCCCCGGATGGCATGCTCCAGTCTCCGGTGGAGCAAGGCGGGGTTTGGGATGACCCGCTCACGCCGGATCTGTAGCGAGGGGGGAGGCAGGAAACGGGTGACCGTGAGAAAACGCAGCTTCGCACCCTCCCGTCGCTGCTCCTCCAGCAGGTCTTGAAGCGCCTGGGTGCGGTCCAGGACGGTCTCCAGGTGGGCTCCCGTCACGACGAGGTAATGGTTGATCTGTGGGGTCCCCATGGCACGGCGCAGCTCTTGGGTTGTGCGCATCAACGCCTTGGGAAGTCCGGATTGGGACAAGGATCCGGCTCGCCAATGCAGTGGATGGACAAGGAGGAGGACCCCGCCGAGTCCAGCCAAGAGAAGGGCAAAACCGGGATGTCCGCGGGGCATCGGGCTCCCGCTTCCGGCCGGGTCCCGGCGAAGCGTCCGGACAGGCACGGGTCCCAGGGCGACCGTGATCAATCCGCCGCCGATCAACCCGATTGCACCCAGGGCCCCGATCTGGACCAGGTCCGGGACTCCGGCCGACAGGAATCCCAGGTATCCCACGCCGGAGGCAACGGCCGCTGTGAGGACGGTTCGGCGATGATCGGCCAAGGATTCCGGATGGAGACGGGCGTGTGTCCAGAAATAGAGCGGGTGATCCACCACCATCCCGATGACCACGCCGGCACAGGCGAGCGAGAGCGCATTCAGGCTGCCGAAGATCCATCCGGCGGCCAGGAGGGCAAAGGCCACGGCGAGGGCTGGAATGGCAAACAGGAGGAGTGCGGTCTTGATGCTCCGGAAGAGGAGACCCAGCCCGATCAGGAGCAAGAGCGTGCTCGTGATCGCGAGTTCGGCCATCCGGGTATGGATACGCCGTGACAGGGCGGTTGCGATCGGGGCCACGCCACCGATCCGGAGGTGGGTCAGGTCGAGTCCGGCCTGGCGGGTTTCCTGCCGGATGGCGCGGAGTGCCCGGGTATCGTGGGACAGATCCCAGCCGGAATGCACAAGCACCGCGGCCAGAAGTGCCATGGACGGATGGCGTACGAACCAGACGCCATGGCGTTCGGGTGGCTCAGGCAGGAGGTGGATCTGTCGCAGCCAGCCGGTCCAGGCACCGGTCGGATCACGACGTAACAGATCCGCGAATTGGGGGCCCGCCGGTCCGGCCAGAGTTCCCAGATCTTCCAGAAAAGCCCGGTGGAGCCCGGCCGTAGACCATGGCCGCCCCCTGCCGGGTGGATGAACGAGCAGATAGCGGTAACGGAAAAGGATTTCATGCCGCAGGGAGGATGAGGAGAAGGCTTTGGGTGCGGGCGAATGGTCGAGCACCGCGGCAAACTCCGGATTGCGGGACAACTCGCCCTGCAACGCACGGGAAGCCTGGACCAGCTGCCTGACCGGTGCACCCGTGAGCCCGATGAGAATCATGTGGTTGTCGAGGCCGTGCTTGACTTGACTCAGGATCAGCCGGGTCCGGGTTCCGGACGCTTCCGGCAGAAAGCCGCTCAGGCGATTGACCGGATGGGGGGGATCGAGCAGGAGGCCGAGGGCCAGCAGGACGCCCCCGCCTAAAATCAGAATCCTTCTTTTTGACATGTGCGCCAGGAAACTGGGGTCAGTCGGTAGTGCGACCAATCCCCGTTCGGGTAGAGGAGGGTCAAGTCCCGGAGCGTCGGTCCACGACCCCGGAGCACGAGGGACCGGAGGCTACGAGTTCCGGCGTCACGGCGCGGGCTGAGCGTGAGGATCCACTCCGGCGGCTTGACCCGTTGGGCCACGTGGAAGAGCTGGTGGAGTGTTTGGGGCTGACCGGAGAGAAGCGACTCCAGGGTTTGGGCCAGCATTCGAAGATCAGGAACGAGCGCCAGGGCAATCGTTCGTCGCTGTCCCCGCGCGTTGATGCTCCAGGCTTCCTTGCGGTTCATCCCGTATTGTTTCCGGACGGGGGTGAGCATGATGTCAGACAGATGATCCGGACGCTGATAACACCAGAATCCGCTCGCCCGGAGCTTCCCGTAGAGTACGCCGACATGTTCGGTTTCCCGATAGGCCACGGCAGCCTGTGTTTTTTTTGCAAACGACTTGAGGATGGTCTGCCAGTTGGGGGGCATGGCCCGGGCCGTGCCGAGGGCGAGAAGCACGAGACCCGGGATGAGGATAGGTCCGGCGCGTTTCATGAAGGATCCCGAGGGAGCCAGAAATCGTAGAAGTTGAACCAGTTCATCGGGTATTGATGGGCCTCTCGTTCCAGCCGTTGCACGTATTTCTGCCCGATACGGAGCGCGGTCTCCTCAAGGGTCGGTTGGGGCGGACTGAGCAAGGGTTCGATCTGGATCCGGTAGTGTCGTGCCCGCTCGTGGATGCAGTAGAAAGTGAAAATCGAGGGGCCAAGCCGTGCGGCGAGATAAAAGGGGGTCAGCGGAAACTCGGCCTCCTGGCCGAGAAAGTCCGTCTTCCAGGTCCGGGA
>JAKARN010000029.1 GCA_021828425.1 Pseudomonadota bacterium
CGATCTCCGATGCTGGCCAAGGCCTCTCCACGGAAACCCAGGCTTTGGATCGCACCCAGATCAGCGGCCGCGTGGATCTTGCTCGTGGCATGGGGCAGAACTGCCAGCGGCAACTCGCCGGGCGCAAGGCCACACCCGTCATCACGGACCCGGATCAGACGAATGCCGCCCCCCTCGAGTTCCACGGTAATTGACCGGGCCCCGGCATCCAGACTGTTCTCTAGCAGTTCCTTGAGAATCGAAGCCGGTCGCTCGACCACTTCACCCGCCGCGATCTGCAAAACGAGCTCGGGTGGCAAAATCTCAATACCCATGGCCATAGTGTAACGCCACGGCCCCCGCCTGATGCCCGGCAGGGCCCTTCCGTTCCTATCCTGCGCTTGTGGTGACGTCAGCCGGGATGGTCAGCACCTGTCCTGGGAAAAGGCGTGATCCGGGCAGATGGTTCAGGGCCTCGAGCCGCCGGACCGCCACATGGTACCGCTGTGCAATCCCATCCAGCGTATCCCCGGACCGGACGACATAATGGTGCTGCGATTTCCCGCGGGCCTCGACCAGCAGCGCCCGTGTACGGTGGTTCTGGTACAGGTAGCGAAGGATTCCCTTGGCGATTGCCCGGGCAATACGTTCCCGGAACTGCGGATCGGCAAGTTCCCGGGCTTGCCAAGGATTGGAGATAAAACCACACTCAACCAGAACCGAAGGCACCACGGGATCCCGCAAGACTGCAAAGTTGGCTTGTGCGACGTAGCTCCGGTGCAAGGGAACTTGGAATGCCGACATCCCGTGGATGAGATCAGCGCCCAGCTTGAGACTCTGGTGGATGGTTGCCGACTGGGCCAGGTTCAGCAATACGGCGCGCAGGGTCGGACTCTTGTTTCTCAGATTCACCGAGTAGACGTGGCCGTAACGCGTCCGGACACTATTTTCGCTGTGGGCCAGCCAGCGGGCTTCAGCATCCGTCGCTCCATGCTGGGAAAGGGTAAAAACCGTAGAACCCTCGACTGCCCGGATGGGATAGGAATCCGCGTGAATGGCCACGAACAGGCTTCCATGCGCCCGCTCACAGATTTCCCGCCGCTGGCGCAAACCCACGTAGTAATCGCCGGTCCGCGTCATGACCACCCGCAGACCGGGGATTCCCCGGAGGAGCGCCCGGATATCGAGACCCACCGACAAGGTCACGATCTTTTCCATAAGCCCATTCGGGCCAATGGCACCGGAGTCGATTCCGCCGTGCCCCGGATCGAGACAGACCACGACACGGTGCAGACGAATCGGTAACCGTTTGAGGCTGATCACCGGTCGGACCGCATCCCATGGCCGGAGGATCAGAACCAGTTGGCCGGGATGAGCCCCGGACTGGTAAAAGGACTGGGGAAGCACAGATTGGCGCAAATCGAAAACCAGACGCAACATGTGGGTATGCTGGCCCATGCGGATATCCCGGACCAACCCCAGGCCAGCCGGCATCCGGAATGGACCCGGACGCGCACCGCGCAAATCCAAGACGAGCCGGTTGGGATCCCCCAGCGTGAAAAGAGTGTGATGGACCGGTTTCGACAGCTGGATGCGGATTTCTGTCGCCTGAAGACGGGTTTCCATGCGGATTCCACGAAGCCAAACCCGGCCCCAAACCGGATGCCCAGCCAGCGTGGCCACAAGCAAAAACCAGATTCCTTTTCGCACGAGCTTAAAACCCGGGCATAACCTATGTCTAGCTAAGCATATCCAAAATTAATTATCAAGTATCTCATATGGATAACTGAATCACTTCATTAATAACTTTCGATTGGTATATTTTTATTATTTAAAATCTTATACTTATGAAATAGACAAACATCTCTCGTCCCGATCCGCTCCAAATGCGATCGTGATCACCCAGTCTGCCGGAGGCGTCGCAGCCCCTCCCCTTTCCGGCCATTCGATCAGAAGAAGTGCACTTCCCCAAAAGTCCAGCAAACCCGTATTCGGGAGTTCTTCCGCCCCTCCGATACGGAACAGGTCGGCGTGAACCAGCATCGCCCCATCCCGTTCATAGCACTCAAGGATCGTAAAGGTTGGGCTGCGGATCCTCCCGTCGATTCCGAGATGACGGAGCCAATAGCGGACCAACGTCGTTTTTCCCACCCCCAACGGTCCTTGAAGGTAGACCACCCGGGGGCTTAAGCCCGCCATTCTGGCCAGACGGCCGGCCAGACGGTCCATTGTTTTCAAGTTTTTAATTCTGATCATATTTCGTATGGCAGGGGCCCGGAACGGGGTTGACCCAGGCTTGCACGTGCGGAAGGAGGTCGGTGGCCATAAGCCCCCGTTCACCTCTCACCCGAGCCGCCCGGTCACCCGCCAGTGCATGCACCAAAACACCCATGGAGGCCGCCTGTTCCAGCGGCAGCTTCTGAGCTGCCAGTCCTCCAATGAGCCCCGCCAAGAGGTCACCCATGCCACCGCTGGCCATCCCGGGATTTCCGTAGGGACAGACACGGAGGATGGAGCCCGAAATCAGGCTTCCTGCGCCCTTGAGGACCGCGACCGCACCGTAGCGTTCAGCCAATCGACTGCAGGCGGAAAACCGGTCGCCCTGTATCGTCGGGATCGAAAGCCCGAGAAGGCGTGCCGCCTCCCCTGGATGTGGCGTGAGGATCCAGTGATCCCGGACCCTGGGGGAGCGTGCCAGCCAGTTCAATCCGTCTGCATCCACCACGATCGGACCGGGCCAGTTCATCATCTGCTCACACAGGAGACGGCCCCAGTCCTCCTGGCCCGCCCCACAGCCCACCACCGCGACATCCGCCCGCTCCAGCAGGTGCTCCGGAACCTCACCCGTCTCGGAGCCGTAGATCATGGCTTCGGGACGGGCGGCCAGCCATCCCGCGACATGTTCAGGGTGGGTCACCACCGAAACCAACCCGGCACCCGCCCGGAGGGCACCTTCGGCCGCCAGCCGGATGGCACCTCCCATACCCGGCCCCCCACCCGCAATCAACAGACGGCCGTAATCCCCCTTTTGAGAGACCCGTTGCCGCGCCGGCAGCGAAATGCTCAACTCTTCCTCCACCAGCAGGGAGGCACCCGGTGCCTCGCGTGACCCGACGGAATCGGGCACCCTGAGGTCATCCAGCACTAAATCGCAACCCACCTGATTTGCAGCCTCACCAGTAAACAGGCCACGTTTCCAGCACAGAAAAGTCAAAGTCGAAGTCGCACAAACCGCACTACCCGCCCCGCCGGGTACGGATCCCGTCCCGGCATCTAGTCCAGAGGGAATATCGAGGGAAAGAATGGGCACACCGGACCGGTTGAGGAAACGAATAGCTTCAAGCGTGGCCCCTTCAGGCGGACGATTCATCCCAATTCCCAACAATCCATCCACCCACAGCTCGGGTTTGTGGGTGGCAGCTTCCGCGTGGGGTTCGATCCGGACGGGTTGCGATTTCAAGCGAGACCACATTGTCCGGGCAGGTTCGGAACGGATCGGGCCGGTCAAGAATACTTTCACCTCATATCCCTCCCCCTGCGCCAGCCTGGCCAGGACCAACCCATCGCCTCCGTTATTGCCGGTACCCGTGAGGATCCCGATTCGCCGGATCGCCGGCCAGCGTTCTCGGATCCACAGCAGTGAAGCTTCCCCTGCCCGTTCCATGAGGTGCTCGGGGTCAAGCCCGTACGCCTTTTGAACCCACGCTTCGAGCGCCCGAGCCTCGCTGGGGGAAAACAGCTGCGCAACGGCCCCAGAACCCGCATCTGAACATTGCATCCGGTTTGGCATCCAGCAACTTCCAGGGTGGATAGGCCGGCACCCGACCGTCTGCTAGCATACTGGATACCTCGTGATTTGACGAATCCGGAGACCTCGATCCCTCGACTTCCCCAACCCGATGATCCCTCCCCATCCGAACCGTGGCGCGTGGTCCTTGAAGAGGGCGCTCGTCGACAGGGTTTTTCGGCCGTCGGGGTTTCACGTCCGCAACTGCCGATCGCCGCCCACCGGTTGAACCAGTGGCTTGAGCTTGGCTACCACGGCACAATGACCTATCTCTCGAGATACGGTCTGGATCGCGCAAACCCGGCCCGATGGTTACCGGATACCGCTCGGGTCATTTCGGTCGCCTGTGATTACGGAAAGCCGGATTCGAATCGGGCCCGACTGTTGCTGGAGCCGGCACGAGCCTACATTGCCCAGTATGCCCTGGGGCGGGATTACCACCGGGTGATGCGAAAAAAACTGAGGCGGCTGGCAGAAGAACTGGCCCGGCATGGAGCTTCGCACGGCTACCGGGTTTTTGTGGACTCGGGTCCCGTCATGGAAAAGCCGCTGGCGCAAAATGCCGGTTTGGGCTGGATCGGGAAACATACCAACCTGATTGCCCCCAACGCCGGTTCCTATTTCTTTCTGGGTGAGATCCTGACGACTCTGCCTCTCGCTCCGGATATGCCGGGCATCGATCATTGTGGCCGTTGCAGGGCCTGCCTCGAGGTCTGCCCGACACGCGCCATCGTGAAACCGTACCAACTCGACGCACGGCGGTGTATTTCCTACCTCACCATCGAGAACCGGGGCCCCATCCCCGTCGAGTTACGGCCACTGATCGGGAACCGGATCTTTGGGTGTGATGACTGCCAGCTGATCTGCCCGATGAACAAGTTCGCCCGGAAGCACACCATCCCGGAGTTTGCTCCAAGAACCGACCTTCTGGCTCCGGAGCTGGCCATGCTGATGAAATGGAGCGCGACTGAGTTCGATGAAAAGACACGCGGGAGCGCCTTGCGACGGGCGGGTTATCCCGGCTGGCTGAGAAACGTGGCCGTTGCCTTGGGGAACGCCCCCGGCACGCCGGCGGTCCTGTCCGCTCTGTCCGGACAGGCAGACCATCCGGATCCCATGGTCCGTGAGCATGTGGCCTGGGCCCTTTCCCGGCATCGGACTCCCAGTCCTTCGCCGTGAATCACGGACCGGAGTCCCGTGCCAGGGTCGGGATTTGCGGGGCCAGCGGATTTTTGATATTTTTCTACTCCTTGCGTGCCTCTCACAGGAAGGATTTCCATGCGTAATACCTTGCGGGTTGCGGGCCGGATCCTACTGGCCCAGATCTTCATCATCTCTGCGATTCAGAAGATCATCGATTTCAACGGGATGAAGGCCTTCATGGCGGCCCATGGTCTTGCCTCTTGGCTGTTACCCTTCGTCATCGCATTGGAGCTGGGTGGGGGTCTCATGATCCTGGCCGGCCGGGGCATGCGCATCGCGGCCTTTGTGCTCGCCTTGTTTAGTATCGCGGCAGCCGTGATTTTCCACCTGGACTTCACCAACCCCACCCAGGTCATCCTGCTCATGAGCGATCTGGCATTTTCAGGGGGGCTTTTGGTTCTGGCCAGTACCTAAATCCTGCCGCTGGGAGAGGATCCAGCTTCCGCGAAAAATCCGGAAGCTGCGGATTCGGCTGGATCCGGACCGCTCGCAATCCTCAGGAGCTCGGGGAGATCGGTCAGGTTCAGGTGGCGACGTTCTACCTCGATCAATCCGCGCTTTCTGAAATTCGAGAATAACCGACTCACCGTTTCAAGCTGGAGCCCGAGATAACTGCCGATTTCCTCGCGTGACATGCGCAGGTAGAACGAAGAGGGAGAATATCCACGGATCTGGTACCGTTCCGAGAGATCCAGCAAGAACACAGCCAAGCGTTGCTCCGCCGTCTTGCAGGCTAAAACACGCATGATCTGGTGATCGCGCTGGATTTCCCGACTCAGGATCTGGTGAAAACGTTTCTGCAGGGCAGGCAGTTCACGGCCCAGGGCTTCAAGATCCTCAAAAGACACCTCGCAGACCTCACTATCTTCGAGCGCAATCGCCTCGCAGGTATGTCCCCCACCCGCGATGCCATCCAGTCCAAGGAGTTCCCCGGCCATGTGAAAGCCGAAAACCCGGGATGAACCGGAACTTTCCGGATCACAGGTCTTGAAAAAACCCACGCGAACGGCATAGAGGGCACGACAAACCGTTCCGGCGTGATAGAGTGCCTCGTGTTTCCGGATCTTGCGCCGGCGCCGAACGATCGCATCAATCCGTTCAATTTCCGCAGCCGAGAGACCGAGAGGCAGGCACAGTTCCACCAAGCCGCAGGTCGAACAAGCCGCTCTCAGGCTTTCCAGGCTGAAAGCGGGATTGGCACTGTCAATACGGGCGGCCATCGAACATTCCCCTCCGGCCTGACACTGAACCCAAACTTTGATGCGGGTCAACCTCAGGATATTACCACGAACCTAGCATCAGGAATACAATTAACCGGTTTACCCGCATGGAACTTGCATGCAGAGCGGCACAGGTCCATCTGATCCTTCCCCCGCGACCCCATCGGCGGAGACACTCCGGACCGTGGTTTTCGATGCGGAGCTCATTCGGCGGCTGGATCGCCCGGGTCCTCGCTATACGTCCTATCCGACCGCCAACCATTTCTCCGAGGACTTCAACGAGGCGACCTATCAGGACTGCGTGGCCCGGGAGAATGAGGCCCCGCAGCCGCGCGACCTGTCGCTGTATTTTCACATCCCGTTCTGTGCGCACCTGTGCTTTTACTGTGCGTGCAACAAGATCGTGACCCGGAACCGGGGCAAGGCCGCAAAGTACCTCGATTATCTTCTGCGGGAACTGGATCTCCAGAGCTCGCGCTTCCAGGCGGGGCGGCGGGTGAGTCAATTGCATTGGGGGGGGGGAACGCCCACCTATCTTGATCGGGAACAGATGGCCCATCTCATGCAAGCCATCCGGAACCGGTTTTCCCTCGCGGAGGATGAGCAAGGAGAATACTCAATTGAGGTGGATCCCCGAACGGCCGACCGGGAGACGGTGGCGTTCCTGCGGTCTTTGGGATTTAATCGCATCAGTATTGGGGTCCAGGATTTCGATCCCCAGGTCCAGAAAAAGGTCCACCGAATCCAGTCCGAAGAAGAGACCATGCGGGTCGTGGAGGGTGCACGCCAATCGGGGTACCGTTCCATCAACCTCGACCTGATCTACGGGTTGCCGGCGCAATCGGTTGAAAGTTTTGAACGGACACTCGACCAGATCCTGGCCATCGATCCCGACCGGATTGCACTTTACAACTATGCCCATCTCCCCGAGCTTTTTCGTCCCCAGCAAAAGATTGATGCCGGGGATCTTCCACCCCCCGAGGTGAAACTCGAAATCCTCCGGTGTGCCGTGATGAAGTTGACCCGTGCGGGCTATCACTATATCGGGATGGATCACTTTGCCCGGGCAAACGACGAACTGGCCATCGCCCAGCGGGAGCGACGTCTTCAAAGGAATTTCCAGGGATATTCCACCCATCCAGAATGTAACCTCATCGGTTTGGGGATATCCGCCATCGGCATGATGGGTGCGAGCTACAGCCAGAACTTTCGGACCCTCGACCCCTATTACCAAAGAATCGACCAAAACCGCCTGCCGATCTCCCGCGGAATGGTCCTGACCCCCGATGATCGCCTGCGCCGCCGCATCATCCATTCCTTGGCCTGCGAGTTCCGGATTTCCATTCCGGACATCGAGGAAGGCTACGGCATCCGGTTCGAGGCCTATTTCCCGGACGAGCTCCGGAAGCTCGCGGAGCTGGAAGCGCTGGGCCTCCTTTCGATTGAGGCCCGGGAAATCGAGGTCACCCTCAAGGGACGTTTGCTGGTCCGCAATATCTGCATGATCTTTGATCACTACCTCAGGGGAGAGCGGGTCCCACGGTACTCACGCGTGATTTGAATTGGGCACACAGCTGTCCCAGCCGGGATTTCAAACGGATCCCCAAGCTTTCTTGTAAAAAAAAACGACTTCCCCTATGATCTAAAGTTACCTCCGAAGAGGGGCCGAGATGTCGGGAGAGGTCAGCCGAGAAGAAGCCGGGAGGTTCACTCAGCCTCCCCGACCGGATCACTGGAACGTGGATGAGCTTCCCTGGGAGTCGCTTGAAGCTGATCGGATCGTAGACAACGAGGTCTTTTTTTTCCTTGTATCCACGGCTTCCTTCGTCGAGATCACAACCGATCTCTATACCTCGAACCTGACTGCGCATTATGTGGGTGACGACGAGGTCACGACCTGGCTTCATGATCATTGGCAGCCCGAGGAGCTGCAACATGGTGCCGCCCTCAAACGCTACGTGGAAACCGTCTGGCCCAGCTTTGACTGGGATCTGGCCTATCAGAACTTTTACCGGGAATATGGGCGTCTTTGCAATGCCACCCAGCTGGAAGCGACTCGATCGCAGGAAATGGTCGCCCGCTGTATCGTCGAGACCGGTACATCGTCTTATTACACGATGGTCCGGGATGCGTCCCCGGAACCGCTCCTCAAAAGGATTGCCCACCATATCCGGACCGATGAAGTCGGCCATTACAAGTATTTTTTCCGTTATTTCCGGAAATACGCCCAACAGGAATCGGTTTCGCGCCGGGCGATCTTAAAGGCGCTATGGACGCGTATCCGGGAAATCGACAGCGAAGATGGACTGATTGCCTACAAACATGCCTACCAAGTCCGCTATCCGGACCGCGTTTTCGATCCTGAGCATTACGAACAGTTCCGCATGATCCTGAACCAGATGACCCGCGATCACTTCCCGTTCGAGATGGCAGTCCGGATGTGTCTCCGGCCGCTGGAATTGCCACACCCGGTGGAACGCGTGTCCATCCCCATTCTGGTGGCCGGAGCTCGGCGATTCCTCTAGCCTGCCCTTCGCGAACGATCGAACCGACCTCTGAGTCTGGGCCCGTCCGGGATTTCCGAAACCGTGATTTTGCACTGGTTTAGAAGAGACTTGCGGCTGGAGGACAATGCGGCGCTGGCCGCCGCCTGCCGGAATGACAATCCGGTCATCGGTGTCTTTTGTTGTGATCGCCGCTGGTTTTCTGCCCAGACCGGCCAACTGGGCGTTCATCAAGCCAGCTTTTGGCTGACTTCGCTTTCAGAGCTTTCCCTGGGTCTGGCCCACCTGAATATTCCCCTCAAGTTCCGGGTCACAGAGGACCCGGTGCAAACGCTTCTGGCTCTCGCCTCAGAATTCAAGGCTTCGTCCATCGTGTTCAACAAGGAATACGAACCGGCACAACGCAAACAGGACGCCCGGTTGATCCGGGAGGCGGCCCGGATCGGTCTGACCGTCCACGGATTCAAAGATGGGGCAATTTTTGAGGAAAGCGAGATTCTTTCCTCCAGTGGGAAACCCTATACCGTTTTCTCGCCCTACCGGCGGACGTGGCTCGCCCGCTTGGGCATGGGTCCACCGGTCACAACGGGATCGCCTCGGCCCCGATCCGTGATCCCCGTGCAATCCGACCCGATCCCACCGCCCAGTGCGTTTGGATTCCCCCGTGTGGACCTCATCCAAGCACCAGGCGAACGGGCTGCGATCCATCGACTGAGGGTTTTTTGCAACCAGCCGATCGCCCAATACGGATCCCAACGCGATATACCGGCGGTGGAGGGCACTTCCCGGCTTTCACCCCACCTCTCAGCCGGGACCCTTTCCATCCGACGATGCGTGAATGCGGCGCTGGAACGGGGGGCCGGCCACGGGATGAAAGGCCCGGGGACGTGGCTCACCGAACTGATCTGGCGAGACTTTTACCGGATGATCCTGTTTCACTTTCCCCAGACGGCAAACGAGGCCTTTGATCACAAGTATGCCGACCTGGCGTGGAGCAGCGATCCGGACCTTTGGGAGGCGTGGATACAGGGCCGGACCGGGTATCCCATCGTCGACGCGGCCATCCTGCAGGTCAGGCAAACAGGTTGGATGCACAACCGCCTCCGCATGATCGTGGCCATGTTTCTCACCAAGAATCTCGATGTTCACTGGCGCAGGGGTGAGCAGCAGTTCCGCTTCTGGCTGATGGACTACGACCAAGCCAGCAACGTGGGCGGCTGGCAATGGAGTGCCGGGACCGGCACAGACGCAGCGCCCTATTTCCGCGTCCTGAATCCCGTCCTTCAGGGACAGCGTTACGATCCGGAAGGTCATTTCGTCCGGTCCTACCTGCCCACCCTGAACCAGGTTCCGAATCGCTTTATCCACACGCCCTGGCTCATGCCGCCCGCACTACAATCGACCACGGGATGCCTCATCGGCCACGATTACCCAGCTCCCGTGGTTGACCACACGGCGACGCGCCTGCGGGCGATCGAAAAGTTTCGGCGCCCAGGGTCGGGCCGAGTGAATCCGACGGATGAAAGGGTCACGACCCCGCGCGGGAAGATCTAGGCTAAACCTTGCGGGCAGCGGCGATGCTGGACTCCAGTTCCCGGAGCAGGCGCTTCTGGTCCTCGGTCAGGTGCGTGGGGATCACGACGGTGACCCGGCAGATCAGGTCCCCTCGCTTCTTGTTCTTGAGCGTGGGCATACCCTGACCCTGGAGCCGAAGTAGGGCACCGTCCGGGGTCGACGGTCCGATTTTGAGTGGATGCTTTCCCTGCAAGGTCTCGACCTCCACCACTCCACCCAGCGCAAGCAGGGTATATCGAACGGGGAGCTCGCAGTACAGATCCCCGCCCTCACGCCGGAACCTCTGGTGGGCGCGGATGTGAATCTCCACATAGAGATCCCCGCCCGGTTGTCCCGCCTCACCCGCCTCACCCAAACCTGAAAGCCGAATCCGATCGCCCTCGTCAACCCCGGGCGGGATCCTGACTTCAATCCGGCGATGGGAACGGATTCGGCCTGAACCGTGGCATCCTCGACAATCTCCCTTCTGAGACTGGCCCCGTCCCTGACATCGCGGACAGGTTTGCCGGAGGGTGAAAAAACCCTGCTGGACCCGGATTTCACCCGTTCCACGACAATCCACGCATCGTTCCGGACGGGAGCCGGGTTTCGAGCCACTCCCCCCGCAATCCTCGCAGGTCACAAGCGTTTCATATTCAAGCGGGACGGACTCGCCTTGAGCCACCTGCTCCAGGTCCAGTTCCAGAGAATCGACCAGATCGCGTCCCCGGGCACGGCGCGCATGCACGAATGCAGATCCGAAGATGCTGCCAAACAGGTCACCGAAAATCTCGTTGGGGTCAAAACCCGGTGAGGCCCCCGCCTGCCCCGCGAGACCGGCGTGGCCATAGCGGTCATAGAGTGCTCGGCGTT
>JAKARN010000030.1 GCA_021828425.1 Pseudomonadota bacterium
CCGATCTCCCCGGCCCCGATCGACCAGGAGTTTGGCCAAGGTCCCGACGATCCGGGCACCGGTTGCGCCGAAGGGATGTCCCAAGGCGACACTGCCGCCCTTGACGTTCAGCTTGGCGGGATCAACCGATCCCAGTGCACTAGGCAAGCCCAAATTGTCCCGGCAGAAGGAATCCGACTCCCACGCCCGCAAGGCACAAAGGGTCTGTGCGGCGAACGCTTCATGAATCTCATAGAAGTCGAAGTCGCCCAGCCCGAGCCCCTGCCGTGCAAGGAGCCGGGGAACCGCATAAACCGGTGCCATGAGCAGCCCCTCACCTTTTCGGAAGAAGTCGATCGCCGAGACCTCGGCATCGACCACATGGGCCCACGGCGAAAGACCACGGGTACGCCCCCAATCGTCTGAACCCAGGAGAACAGCTGCGGCGCCATCAGTGAGCGGGGTACTGTTTCCTGCGGTGAGCGTCCCGGTCCCGGTTCGATCATAAGCGGGCTTCAAGGCCGAAAGTTTCTCGAGAGAGGTGTCGGGACGCACATTGTTGTCGCGATCCGCGCCATGAAAGGGAACCACTAGGTCCTGATAGAACCCCTCTTTCCACGCAGACGTTGCCTTCGCGTGGCTCGAGAGCGCCAAGGTGTCTTGGTCGAGCCGACTGATCTTCCAGTGTTTGGCCATCAGTTCACACGACTCACCCATGTTGAGTCCGGTCTGGCGCTCCGTAATGCGGGGGGGGACTGGTTTGAGCTCGTGCAAACGAAAACCCTTCCACGCGGAGAGTCGCTGGCCCAGTGTACGAGCACGGCTCATCGTCATGAAGCGTCGGCTGATCGCATGGGACCAGAGAAGCGGGGTTGCGCTGATGCTGTCCACCCCGGCGGCAATCCCGCTCTCGATCTGACCCAGAGCGATCTTGTTCGCGATCGCAATGGTGGCTTCGGCACTTGTTCCGCACGCCCGCGCGAGGTCGAAGGCCGGGGTTTCGGGGGCAAGGCCACTGGACAGAATCGCTTCACGCATAAGGTTCCATTCGCGTGGATCGGTGAGAGTAGCTCCCGCCGTGCAATCCCCCAGACGAACCCCGTTCAGCTGGTAACGGTCAACCAAGAATTTCACGGTCGCTGACAGGAGATCCAGGTTACCGAGATCGGCATAGGCGGTATAAGCCCGCGTGAAGGGAATCCGAACGGCACCGAAGATGGCAGCACGTCGAGTGGGTGTTTTGTCGTTCATTGCTTGATCCTCCACGTCTGGTCTATCGGGTCGGCCCGGGTTTGGCTCGTCTGTCCGAATCACCCGTATTATAATGCGTTGATTGATGTCCCCCACTCCACGCCTGTCGGCCGACCGGCCAGAGACGGGGCGTTTCCGTCCCATTAACCCTTGGTTTGAAGGAGGTTCCCATGGATTACCAGACAGCCCAGAAACAGATCCAGGACAGCCAGAAGCTGGCCCAAGACACGCTCGGAAAAATCCAGGCGTTTTCCCAGAAACTCTCAACTGCCGCGCCCGATGCCAACACCGCTCGCGACTGGGGGATGGATTTGCGAGATTTGACCCTGTCGATCCAGCAGCTTAACCAGCAGAGCTTGGCACTGCTTGGTCAGATGGGCCAGTATATCCAGACGCTGGAAGGTGAACTCCAAACCCATCCCACAACCCAGCTCCAGCAGCGCGGCTGGGGCAGCGGGGGTGGTTTCCTGTCCAGCATGACCTCCGGGCTCGGCATGGGTGTCGGTTTTGCTGCCGCTGAAGACTTGGTTGGAAGCCTGCTCGGCGGGCTCTAGCGCTACGCGCCTTTCGCTGCGACCTCGGCCTGGAACTGTTCACGCAGGGAGCGCCTCAGGATCTTGCCGATATTGGACTTGGGGAGTTCCTTCGCGAAACGGATGTGGTCAAGGTCGCGTGGCCGCTTGTATCCCGTGAAGTGGTTGTGGCAGAACTGCATCACGGTTTCACGAGTCAGTTGCGGGCTATCTGGCACGATATAGAGAACGACCGTTTCACCTGACTGTTCGTCAGGCACCCCGACTGCGGCTACTTCGCGCACACCCTCGAGGTGGGCAAGTTCGTCCTCGAGTTCGTTCGGATAGACGTTGAAGCCGGAGACCAGGATGAGGTCCTTCTTGCGGTCGACGATGAAGACCAGCCCCTCCGGGGTTACTCGGGCAATGTCCCCCGTTTTGAGCCAGCCATCAGATGTGAACACGGCGGTGGTCTCTGTGGGCCGGTTCCAATACTCGCGCATGACTTGGGGTCCCTTGACACAGAGTTCCCCGGCCTGCCCAACGGCCATTTCGCCACCCGCATCGTCCCGGATTGAGATTTCGGTTGATGGCACGGGGTAGCCTACTGCCCCGGTATATTCCTCGATGTCGAGCCGGTTGACGCAGACCACAGGCGAGGCCTCGGTCAAGCCATAACCCTCAATGATCGGATGTCCCGTCTGCCGTTTCCAACGCTGGGCTACCGCGCGCTGGATGGCTGCGCCACCACCTAGGGTAAAGCGGAGCTTCGAGAAATCAAGCGATTCGAAGGTCGGTGTGCGGAGTAGACCATTGAAAAGGGTATTGACACCGGTCAGGACCGTAAACCGGTATCGGCCGAGGGTCTTTACGAAACCGGGCAAATCACGTGGATTCGTGATGAGAACGTTGTGTCCCCCGAGGTAGGTGAAAAGGAGGAAGTTGGCCGTGAGCGCAAAGATGTGGTAGAGAGGGAGTGCGGTGACCACGACCTCGGTGCCGCGCTGGAGGTCGGCTCCCAGCATGGCGCTGCACTGCAGGACGTTCGCGATCAGGTTCTGGTGGGTGAGAACGGCGGCCTTGGGGAGACCGGTTGTGCCTCCCGTGTATTGAAGGAAGACCGGATCGGTCTCTTCGACGGTTTCATCTCCGGCACTGATCCGGCTGCCCTCCCGCAGGCTCCGGCTGAGTGCTAAGGCATTCCGAAGGTGGTAGCGGGGAACGAGATGCTTGAGATATTTCACAACCAGATTGGTGAGCACGCGCCGATGAACGGGCAGGAAGTCGCCTAGCCGGGTGACGAGCACGGTATGCACCCGGGTTCCAGGAAGGGCCTCCTCTAACGTATGGGCAAAGTTTTCCAGCACGATGGCCACTCGCGCACCGGAATCCTTGAGCTGTTCGGAGAGTTCTCGGCTGGTGTAGAGGGGGTTGCAATTGACGGCAACGAGGCCTGTCCGGAACAGGGCATAAAGCGCAATAGGATAGGCGAGGACATTCGGTAATATGATGGCGACCCGGTCTCCCTTCTTGAGGTGCAGCCGGGACTTAAGGAAGGCACCGAGATTGCGGCTGGCTTCGTCGACCGCCTCGAAGCTCAGAGTCTGCCCCAGATTGGAGAATGCCGGGAGAGTCGGATAGCGCACGAAAGCCTCTTCCGCAAGTGACTTGAGGGTCATGTGGGAAGCCAAGTCAATCGTGGCCGGGATGTTGGGGGGGTAGTGGGGAACCCAGATTTTTTCCATGTCGTTTCCGGTTGTTTTGGAGAGTATGCCCCTTGAAGCTTATCCGCGATGGCAGGCGCCGGGCAATAGCTGACGCAGGGCGGGCCAGACATTGGCCAGAATAAGTGGTGAGGCCCGTCCACGGGGATGGAGGCCGTCCGGCTGCATCAGGGCGCGGTGGGTGGCCACATGGGCAAGGAGAAAGGGCACGAAGGCCAGATGGTCTTGCCGGGCCAGTGCCGGGTAAAGCGAATCAAAACGGTGGGTATAGTAGGGTCCGTAGTTGGGAGGTAGTAGGATGCCAACTAGAAGCACACGAACCCCTCGCTCGAGGGCCGCATGGATCATAGCTTCCAGATTTGCCCGCAGGACGGTGAGGGAAGAACCGCGCAGACCGTCATTGGCCCCGAGTTCGAGAATCAAGATCCGCGGCTTCAAGCGCCTAAGGAGTCCCGGCAGACGGGCGCGGCCCCCGCTGGAGGTCTCACCGCTGATACTCGCGTTCCGCATCGGACAGACCCATCCCTCGCGGGTGAGCGTCCGCCGCAGGAGATCGACCCAGGAGTGCCCGAGGGCCACGCCGTAGCCGGCACTCAGGCTATCGCCTAAAATCAGGATACGGGGATGGTGGACGCGCTGGGCGGTGTTGTTGCCGGCCGCGAGTGTGCCCATGATTCCGGCCACGACCAGCATGACTTTGAGATGCTTACTTATGACGCGCATGCCAGCCTGTCCCATTGCCATCGAAGTGCAGAAAGTGAGATATGGATACCCGACTTCCGGGGGTCCCATCGAGATTTTACGGGAGATTGATCTTTCGATCGAGAGAGGTTCCTCGTGGGGGTTGCTCGGTGTCTCAGGGTCGGGGAAAACCACGCTTCTGGCCCTTCTGGCAGGTCTGGAGTTGCCACAGGCGGGCTCCATCCGTTTGCTGGGGCATGATCTCGCCACCCTAACGGATGACGGTCGGGCTGATCTGCGGCTCCAGTCGGTTGGCTTCGTGTTCCAGACCTTCCATCTTCTGGCGAGCCTCACGGCACTTGAAAACGTCGTTTTTCCGCTTCGGCTGCGCCGGCTGCCGGATGCATTGGAGCGAGCTCGGTCGGCGCTCACAGCGGTCGGTCTCCAGCACCGACTCCATCATCGACCCTCAGCACTCTCCGGTGGGGAGCAGCAGCGCGTGGCTCTGGCACGTGCGTTCGCGGGCAGCCCCCGGGTTCTTTTCGCTGACGAGCCTACGGGCAACCTGGATGCTGGAAACGCCGAACGGATTGCGGATCTCCTGTTTGCCCTGAACACCGAACAAGGGTCGACGCTTGTGTTGGCGACTCATGACCGCCGGCTGGTGGAGCGCTGCAAGAGCTGTGCTGTGCTCGAAGCGGGTGGTCTCCGGGTCGCTACCTGATGTGTGTTCTTGTCCGATGAGGTGGTGGCAGCTCTTCCGGCTGGGAGAGATCCCCTTTCTTTTGGGTGTGATCCTGGTTACGACCGCGTTGTCTTCGGTCACTCTGCTTGAGGGACGATTCCAGCAGACACTCATCCGACGAACTGAGGCGACATTCGGCGGTGCCGTCCGTCTCGAGCGGAGTGCACCCTTTCCTGCTGCGTTTCTCAAGAGCCTGCGCAGCCCCTTACTGAAAAAGACCCGTCTGGTTCGTTTCCCGACGGTGGTCGTGCATGGAAGGGCGACCCATTTGGTCGAGCTCAATGCCGTAGGATCGAATTACCCGGTTGTGGGTACGGTCGCCCTGCGAAGATCCAGATCCGGAAGGTCAACCTACTTACGACGCGGGCCTGTGTCCGGTCACGTCTGGGCCACCCCTGAGCTTCTGGATGCGCTCAAAGCGAAGGTGGGTTCACGGATCACGATCGGATATGCCTCATTCAGGATCACGGGGCTTTTCAACCTGGCGCCGGCCATCTCCTCCGGTCTGTCCCTGTTTGCCCCACCGCTCATCCTGAACGGAGTCGATCTCGGTCGCACCCGACTGGCCGGAACCGAGAGCCGGATTGAGGATTTCCTGCTGGTAGCAGGCCCTGCGTCCATCCTGGGCCGGCTCGAAAAGAAGGTTCGGTCCTGGTATCCCGCGCTGGATGTCCGCATCATGACCGCGCAAAAAACCCGTTCCCGGACCGAGGGGGCTATCGGGCGCGCCGAGCGTTTCCTCAATCTCACGATCACGGGAACGCTGCTTCTGGCATTCCTCGCTCTGTTGCTCAGTGCGTGGGATCAGGCCCGTCTCGAACGCCCGGAGGTTGCCCTGCTCCGGGCTTGGGGACTCAGGCGAGGACCGCTCCTCCGGCATCTGATCGCGCGTCGACTTCGTCAAGTGGGGGCCGGTCTTGCTCTCGGTTCAGGGCTTGGCTTTGGGTTGTACCGCCTGATTGCCGCGCTGACCACTGTCCTCGATCCAGCCGGGGGACTGACGCCTCATTCGCCTTGGCCGGGGCTCGCCCGCAGCGTGGCGACGGCTGGGCTCCTATCCCTTGCGAGTCTGGCCCCCTCCTGGCTTTGGATCCTCGAGACTTCCCCACTCGAGAATTTTCGTCCGGTGTCCTCTACCAACTCCACTTCGATTTGGCGCACGACTCTCTGGGCGGGGCTCGCCATCATCGTGTCATATGGCGTCTGGACGATCCTGGGTGGCGGTGCCAGCATTCGCTATACCGCAAGCGCCCTCGCCGTGCTTATTGGAACCACCCTCATCGCCTTTCTCTTGTTCGCTGGTCTTCGCCGTCTCGCCTTTCGGGGGCGAGCCGATCTCGGCTGGGTGATTGCGAGCCTCAATCGTCGCTCCGTGCTCCTTTCCTTCACGCTGGGTTCCTTGACCCTCGTGGTCTGCCTTATCACATTTCTCTTGGGCGCCCGTACAAGCCTTTTTGCCGGATACCAGGAGATGTTCAGTGCAAAAACACCCAATTGGTTCATCATCGGCATCGAGCCTGGTGAACAACCCGGCCTTGCCGCACTTCTGACTCGCCATCATCTCAAGCCGGCTCCATTTGCGCCGCTCTACATCGCGCGCTGGGTTGCGCTCAACGGAAAGACGCTGGAACCGTCCCTGATCACCAATCCCCGCGAACGCTTTTGGGCGCTCCATGACCAAAGTGTGAGTGCCACGCCGCTCTTGCCGGTTGGGGATCGGATTGTGGCTGGGCGTTTCTGGAGAAGTGACAGCGACCGGCGCGAGGCATCGCTGGTTCGAGGTTTTGCCCGCGCGAGCGGAATCGGCATGGGTGACCAGCTGACCTACCGCATTGCGGGGCGAGAGTTTACCGTACGGGTGACAAGCCTCCGGCACGTGCGTTGGGATCGCATGACGCCCAACTTCTTCGTTGAAGTCACTCCGCGCGTGGTGGTTGATCTCCCCCACACCGAAATCACCTCGCTCCGGGCGCCCTCAGCGGCTAGAGGCTGGTTGGTCCGCCTGCCGCGGCACTTTCCGGGAGTGTCTACGGTCGATCTTGACCAAATCATTCGAGAGCTGAGACGGGTGTTAACCCAGGCCTCGGAAGCGGTATCGGTCCTGCTCGCGACAACATTGGTTGCTGCTTTGCTGCTCGCCTACTTGGTCGTGGCTGTGACACGCGAGGAGCGTGCCCGTGAACTGACCTTGTTTCGTACCCTGGGCGTTCGCCGGAGACGGGTTCGAACCTGGCTCCTCCTTGAGTTTGGGCTGCTCGGGCTGATCTCGGGGATTCTGGGATCAGGCGCGGCCGGATTGCTCGGTGCCTTCGAAGCCCGGAGTCTCTTGCTTTTGCGTTTCCATCCCGACTGGCGGGTCCTGGGGCTGGCCCCCGTTGTGACCACGGGACTCACGCTCATGCTGGGTCTCCTCGCCATGGCCCCGGCTCTCTGGAGAGCCCGCAAACGCTACTGGCGTGCTTTGCGTGCCTTCCAGGAGTTCTAATCCGGGAGCCCCCTTTCCTAGGCTGGGGCCCTAGGCCCGGGCTGAGGGTACCCGGGCCCGACAATAGGGGGCAATTCGCTACGGGTACCTACTGGAAAAAGTAGTAGGTGACGCCGAGCGCGAACTGGTTACCGTAGTTATTGGTGCCGACAGTGATGGCAACATCACCGCTCAGGTGTTTGAGGAAATAGTACTGTGCCTCTCCGGTTACGGTGGCCGCTGAAGAGAAAGGACAGTCGGTGCAGCTACCGAAGGTATTGATGCCGAGCAGGCCGTCAATTTCGAGCCGCCGGACCGGGGGATGCCAGCGTACGCCACCTGCAACCTCGAATCCGCTCGTGCTGCTGGAACCGCTGGCACAGCCGAATGGCCCACAGACCGACACGTCAAACTCGTCATGGAGGAAAAGGGCCTCGGCGATGAAATCCAGAGGTTGCCGGGTCGGCAGCCGGGTATGAAATCCCACGCCCAGGTCCAGGTTGTTGGCGCTCACGCCTCCACCGTAGCCCAGGTATTCGTAGCCGGCCAGGAAGTTGAAGTGGGGGTTGAAGTTATAGGAGCCATAAAGGTCGATTCCGTTGCCGCTGGAACCACCATTCGGGGAATAGGACGCGAAGCCGCCGCCGATGTATGTGTATTGGAAACTCTGGGCCAAGCCCGGAGCGGCCCAGAAAACCAAGGCTGCCAAGGTCAATCCTGTGGCCAGAAAGGATCTGGTAAATGCCTTTTTCATGTTCGTGATTCCTCAAGTGGAAAGTTAAAAGAGACTCTTCGTAGGAGGGCTGGTTTCCCAAGCTTTTTGGCCCTACTTTATCCCGCGCCAAGGGTATTCTAGCTACGATCCGGCGTCAAGAACCCCGCCTCCGTTGTACCATGGAAACTTGGTGGGGGTGGGTTGTGCGTTCAAGGCTACTGTTCTTCGTGGTGATCGGTGTGGGACTTTTGGGTTCTCTCCCCTGTGCCTCAGCGCAGGCGATCGGGGCGGGCCTCGACTTCCAAGACAGCCATGCGGTCTTCGATGTCGGTGGAAACCATTACGCCACCCATTACATCGAAACTGGGCTTACCTTCCGGCAATGGCTGGTCCCTTCCCTCTTCAACCTGGGATTGCGGGGTGGCTATCTCAGTGTGACCCAGGACTCCAATCCGGTCGTAAGCGGGGCCAATATCGGGGGCGAATACATCGGGCTGGACGCCAGCTTCCGCTACAACTGGATTCCCTGGATTGGTTTCCGGGCCTATGCCAGCGAAACCTACCACCATAGTTCGACGACCACGAAAATCGGTGTGAATCACATTGACTGGTACGGTTTCCACGCACGAGCCGGTGCCGACCTCCATTTCGGGATCGTGGGTATTGGCGCTGGGGCTTTCTACCGCCGCGCCACCGGTCATGAGCCAATGCCGGCATCACAACCAGAAACCGTGGCCTTGTTCGAAAATGAAACTGGACCGTACGCAAGCGTGACCCTCTATCCAGTTGTCGGGGGCAGCGTGACGCTTTTGGGCGAGGGCGGGCGGTGGCACACCTACCTTCTGACGTTCCGGTATGGCTTCTGAGACTCCTTCCCCGGCCCGAGGCACCTTGGGGCAGTCGACCACCTTCCTCCGCTTGGAAAATCGGCTGCGCCGCCAAGTCGGGCAAGCTATCGCCGATTACTCAATGATCCGGGCGGGCGACCGGGTCCTGGTCGCAGTCTCGGGAGGCAAAGATTCCTACACACTGCTCACCCTCCTCCGCCAGCTCAAGCGTCGTGCGCCGCTGGACTTCGTGCTCAGGGCTGTCCACCTGGATCAGAGGCAGCCCGGGTTTCCGACTGAAATCATCCGTCGCTACCTTGAGGAGGAGGCCATCCCACATGACATCATTACCCAGGACACTTACGGAGTCGTAGCCCGCGTGATTCCGGAGGGACAGAACCGCTGTGGCCTGTGCTCACGCCTCCGGCGGGGTGCGCTCTACCGCTGGGCTCGTGAGAAGGGTTATAACGTTCTAGCGCTAGGGCACCACCAAGACGATATCCTTGAAACCTTCCTGCTCAACCTCTTCCATGGGGGGCGTCTGGCTGCCATGCCGCCCAAGCTTCTGTCCGATGACGGCCAGATTCTCGTGATCCGCCCACTCGCGTACTGTACCGAGTCGGATATTGCCCGTTACGCCCGAGCAAGCCGATTCCCCATCGTTCCCTGCAAGGTCTGCGGTAGCCAGGACCGGCTCGAGCGGCAAGCGCTCAAACAACTCCTCGCCTGCTGGAGACGAGAGCATCCGGAGCGTGTGGCCTCGATCGGGACCGCCCTTGGGCGGATCGTGCCCTCCCATCTCCTCGACCGGGATCTCTGGGACTTTGCCGGGCTTGGGGCCTCTCTGCCGGCCCCATCAAGCACGGAACTGGCCGAAACCGGAACCCGATGAAAACTTCGCTCTACAAGGTTTTCCGGCTGGAGTGCGCCCACTACCTGCCGGCCGTTCCGGAAGGACATCCCTGTGCGCGGATGCATGGGCATTCCTTCACGGTCACGCTCCATCTCCGGGGCGAGGTCGACCCACAAACCGGCTGGATTCTGGATTTCGGGCGAGTACGGGAGCATTTCGAGCCGCTTCGCATCCTTCTCGACCATCACACCCTGAACGAGATCCCGGGCCTTGAGAACCCGACCTCCGAGCATCTCGCCCGTTTTGTCTACCTCCGCCTAAAACCCGATTTGCCGGAGCTTTACCGGGTAGATGTCGGGGAGACCAGCACGGCCGGGGCACGGGTCGAGGATGACTGATGGCAAACGGTCGGATCCGAGCCGGCTGCGCTAGAATGACCTTGGCCGGTATTGTGAACCGAGCGTGATTCTTCGGAGGGTGCGATGACCAGACGACACATCAGGGCTTTTACGACGGCGGGCCTCCTGCTCATGGCTTTGGGGCCGGCAGCAAAGGCACTCACGATTCATTCCGTCCATGTGCCCGAGACGCTCACGCTCCATGGAGCCAAACTTCGGTTGAACGGTGCCGGGGTCCGCAATTACACGCTCATCTTCAGTTTCGGGGTCTATGTGGGGGCGCTCTACCTTGAGCATCCCACCCACCAGACAAGCCATGCGCTTGCCGAAAAGGGCCCCGACCGCGTCGCCATGTATTTCCTCCGTGGTGTGAGCCGCAGTGAACTCCGGTCGGCTTGGCGGAAGGGATTCCGGCGTAACAACTCAAGCTCGGTCCAGTCCCGACTGGCTCATGAAATTGCCTCCTTCATCGCAGTCTGGAAGCCGCTGCACGATCACGATCGAGTCTTTCTCGATTATGCTCCGGCGTCAGGAACGACAGTCTCCGTCAACGGAACCCTCATCGGGCATTTTCCCGGACGGCGGTTTCATGAAGCGCTGCTCCGGATCTGGCTCGGACCGCGTCCACCGACCCATGATCTCAAGCACCGGATGCTTGGTCGCTAACGGGTCCCGCTGTCCGTGGGATCCTCGAGGGGCTCGGGGATGGCCGCAGGATCAGCGAAAGCGACGAAGAAGGGATTCTTGAGTGAGGGCTTCTGGTTATAGGCAAGGGGTTCGCTCGCAAGCGTCGTCACCTGGCCGCCAGAGGCGGCCAGAAGGCAGTGCCCCGCTGCTGTATCCCACTCACAGGTCGGTCCCAGCCGGATGTAGAGGTCGGCTGCACCGGACGCGATACGCGCAAACTTGAGTGAACTGCCAAGGCCGAGCCGTTCATGAGGAC
>JAKARN010000031.1 GCA_021828425.1 Pseudomonadota bacterium
TAGACGACACCGGCGTGCAATGCAATCCAATGTTCCGGATCCAAGTGGGCTTTGTGTGCCGCATCGGCGAGATCGGGCCCGTCATCCCCTCCATACCTGACCGGTACCTCGAAGGACCGGACCGGGAGGTCCGGATTTTCCGGCAGGCTCTCCCAGAACGACGTCAGGGTCTCAACCCATGCGGCACGGCTAAAGCGGGCCGGGTCAAAGTAGACCGCAAACGAACGGAGACCGGGCACCCATTCCACTAAGCCCGGGGGCGGCTTCTGGTCGAGAGTTTCTCCCAACGCCCGGATCCGCCTAGACAGTTGAGGTGCCGGTTCCTGTGGCCAGCGCAAGAGTAGACCACACTCTCCGAGCTGAAGGCATTCAAGGGATCCTGCCTCGGCCACGCCGGCTCCCCAGTTCATCCCAACCCGCCTAAAGCCGACTTGCACCGACCACGAAGAGCACCATGGCAAACGCAGCGAACAATCCGTGTAGAAAAACGATCACGCCAGGCGCAGGGTAGCCGGCGAGCTGGAGTCCTGCCAGTGTCAGACCCCCTAGGAAAGCCATGGCGAAAAACAGGGCCGCATCATCGAGGAGAAGATCCGGATGGGGTAGGCCGGATAGCCAGACAATGAGCAGAATCGTAGCCAATGTGGCTAGCGTGGCATGCAAGATGCCCCAGCCGATGCGCGGGACTCGGCCACGGAGCAGGTGGAACACCATTCCCAGTCCGATAAGGAGCGCTCCACTGAAACCCATCCCTGCCACCCATAACCAGACCGGATCAACCATCAACGACCGTCCTCGTCCCTCTTGCACTCAACCGCTGAGAAATCTTGTGGTAGAGCGCCAAGTCGCAGGCCGGTCCCCCTTTGCAGGCAACCCGCCCTTCAATCCGACTGAATCGTATACCTCCATCCGTCCCCTGTTTTGTTCCAGGCGCTACACTCTCGCCTACCCGGGATCTCCTGCTCGTGACTCTCCGCCGATCGGAGCCAACCACGACCCGGCTGGCGTTGACGCTCACGTTCCCTTCTCCTGATCCATAAGCTGGCGGAGCCCCTTTTGGGCTTTTTCCTTGGCGCCTTCCAGGTCACCCAGTTCCTCCAGCAGCTGGGAAAGAGCGAGCGTGACTTCCGGATCCACACGCACTGACAGGCTGCGTTCAAAGTGGGCGCGCGCACGGCCTCGCTGACCACGGGACTCGCACAAAAGGCCAAGTACATAATGGAGACCGGCGCTTTCCGGACTGCGCCCGGTCCAGGGTTCGGCTGCAACCAAGAGATCAACCGCACCCGCAGAGACAGCCAGCCGGCCGAGGCGCATAACCCGCTCCTCGCTCCAGACCTGAGGCAAAGATTCGGCCAGCTGCTCGACAGCGGCGCGGGTGGCACCGATCGCAGCCAGAGTTTCAACTACCGCATCTACCACCTCCGGGTGGCGGCGATGCCCGGACTTGAGCTCCCGGAAAATCCTGAGAACTCCGGCCGCCCCACCAGGGTGGGCAGCCGCATGGATGCGGCCAATGATCAGCTTCTGCTCCAGGGTCATCCGTTCACTCTCCCTCAAGACCCTCCCCTGCATGAGCTTTGGCCAGAGAGCTTCGAGCCCCGACCAATCTCCGAGCGCGTCTAAGGCTCGGGCTAGAAGACGCAGCCGTTGCGGGTTTGCAGAATCCCACGTTGCGAGCTTTTCAAGGATCGTCCGTGCCAGTCCGGCCTGACCTCGCGCCAGTTGTAACTCCGCCTGTGTCAATTCAACCGCGAACGCTGCCTCTGGCGTGCTGTCTGCGGCCTGACGGAGATACTGGTCGCGACGTTCATCGGCGCCATTGAGCTGGGCAGCACGAGCCGCCCACAGGTAATTGACAAGCGGCACCTCGCTCAACCGGACAAAGCGGACAAGCCGTTTTTCTGCCCGGATCCAGCGGCCTTCCGCGAGCTCGATCACGCCACGGACCAACTGCCGACGGCCGATGCGCCACTGCAGTGAGAATGGATCCCGTACATTGCGGCTGAACCAGCCGAATCCCGCCAGAAGAGTGGAAATAAGCAGCAGGAAACCGTAGAAGAGGATCACTGTGAGGAACAGCATGACGAGTGACAGCTCGATTTCCTGGTGTCCGATCCTGATCGCCACCCAGCCCCCGGGGAAGAGTCCACTCAAAACCCAAAGAAGAAGGACACCCGCCGCAAAACCCCACACTGACCATAAAAGCTTCATGGGTCGGCCCGAACCGGAGCCGTCACCGGCATGCGGGCGGCACGCAATGCAGCGAGGAGCGGGGCCCAATGGAAGGAATGCGGTGGATTGCGGATCGACTCTAGTTCGGCCAAGCCCCTCTTCACTGCGGCATCACGGGTCTCGAAGTGCCGCACGATAAACTGTTGGAGAAGCGTGAGATCACTCTGGTATTGCTTACGGCGCCCACTGAGCCAGCTAATCCGTGCCAAGGCAAAATCAAGGGCGAGCCGAAGACGAAGGCGGGCAGCCTCCCGTGGCCCTGGCGGAGGCGAGACGCGTTCCGGCAAACTCCGAATCGTGACCAGGCTCCCCCAAAGCCGGGTGAGCCACCCGCTCAGCCGCGCCCAGAATCCATGAACGACTCCGGGGCGCCGGATTTGGGGTGAGAGCGGCCGGGGCATCATGAGCGGCCATTGTGGAGAAACGAGTGCCAGCGTCGTAAGGACGTGTCCTGGTCGAAGTCCTGGCTTCTGGGAGAAAGCATCAAGCCTCCGAATGTCGGCCTGAAGCAGCCGTCGCAACGGCATGAGGCGGGCAGAAGGCCATGGACCCAATAGATCGCGGGCCGTAAGGAGTACGCCTCGTGCCCAGCGCGCACCTGGTTCCAACGGTGCCAGGCGGGCCCCGACGCTCAAAAGCAGGCTCGCCCCCTGAAGTGCTACTTGCTCACGGTCCGATGCGACGCGACCTTCGAGGGCTCCAAGGCGTTGTTCCAACCCCGACACGCGAGCACGCTCCCGTGCGAGCCGGGTCTCGAGACGCAGCCACTCGTCGCGGGGAACTACCTGCCGGGACAGATTTTCCAGTCTTCCATTGAGCTGGCCGATGACCGTGTTGATCTGCCCGGTCTCCCGACGGGTGGCTCGGCCCTCCCGCCAGTTCCAAAAGGCCCCTACCAAAGCAATCAGGGCTACAGCCAAGACGATGCCATAAGCGATCGCGGACAATACCCGGTTCCGAGGCTGGGTGGTCTCCGGTGATGCCATACTGGTATCAGTCTTGCTCATGGACCAGATCCCCTGCGTCTCCCGTGCGGTTCGAACATGTCAGGATTCCTCCTCAGGCCCTGTCCACCACTCGAGGAGCGTTCGGAGTAAGCTCTCATCGCCTGGTCCGGTTGCGATGAGTGGGGGGCGCACGAAACCCAAGATCCGGGCCAGTTCAACCACCCGGCTGCCGGCGGTCAGCAGGAGCAGGTGACGGAGCCGGACCGCACCCTCGTCGGACAGGCCCTCGATCAGAGCAAGGAGGGTTTGCGCACTTGTCACCGTCACGACATCAAGATCACCTTCGAACAGTTTCTCCTCGAGTTCGCCGGTGGTCGGCCGCCGCACCCGTTCATAGATCTCTAGAGTTTCAACATCGGCCCCACGAGAGGTCAGCTGGCTCGCGAGCCAGTCCCGCCCCCCCCGTCCACGCAGGACAAGGAACTTGTGCCCACGAACCGACTTGAAATCCGGCGAGTCCACCAAAGCCTCGCTGCCGAAGCCCTCGCTCGGCACATAGACTTGGCGAGCGCCCAGTTCATGGAGTCGACGGGCCGTTCCCTCTCCCACTGCTGCGAGCTTTGCCCGGCGGGGCCAGCGTTGGCCCAAGGCTTTAAAGCCATGTTCCACCGCATTGGGACTCACAAAAATCAGCCAGTCGTAACGGTTGGGGTGGGGTACCGCCGGCGTGGCCGCCGTCTTGAACAATGGACGGATGGTGAAGATCGGATGAGCATACACACGCCCTCCCAAGTTCTCAATACGTTGTGCGAGCGCTTCATTCTGGCCCTCTGGTCGGGTCAGGAGCACCCCTAGCCCGGCCAGGGGCTTGGGTTCAGGGCGTCGCCGCAAAGTAGTTTCGGATACCTTGTTCATGGAACCTCTTGGCTAGCTGACTTCCAAGCAACTGGGGATCGTGGCCGGACAGGGACTCCCGGTGGACCCGACGACCATCCACTGAACCAGCGAACGCGAGCAGCCGGATCATTCCATCGTGCCGGCACCCCGCCCAAGCCCCTACCGGGGCCGAACAATCGACGCCGAGCCCACGGCCGAATGCCCGCTCCGCGGCCGTACTGCGTGCACAGTCCGGATCGTGCAACGCGGCCAACAATTCCCTGTACCGGGAGGTTTCTATTCTGCATTCCACCGCAATGGCACCCTGTCCGATAGCGGGCACATGGGCTTCCGGATCCAGAGACTGTCCGGCCGGCCGAAGACCCAGACGTTCGAGCCCGGCCCGCGAGAGCACCACGGCTTCGCAGCGGCCCTGCCCAATCAGGTCAATCCTTGAATTCACGCTTCCCCGCGCCGGCACTACGTGCAGATCAGGACGCCGGGCCAGAATTTGACTCTGGCGGCGCAGACTCGAAGTACCGACACAAGAACCAGCCGGTAGCTCATCAAGATCCCCAGCACCCACTAGATAATCCCGGGGATCGCCCCGCGGCAGCAGCGCCACGATCTCGAACTCGGGACCGAGATTGACCGGGACGTCTTTCAAGGAATGAACCGCCGCATCGGCCCGCCCATTCCGCAGTGCTTCTTCGAGCGCACTGATGAATAGGCCCTTGCCCCCGATGGGGGCGAGCGACCGGTCGTTCAACTCATCACCCCGGGTGGAAAGCGCCACAATCTCGATCTCGATGGAAGGGTCGAGCTGTTGCAGCCGATCCGCAACCTCCCGGGTCTGGGTCAGGGCCAAGGGCGAGCGCCGACTCGCGAGTCTCAGGATCATCTGCCAATTGGAACACAGGCCGGGGGCCAATCTCAATCCGGGGCCAAGATTTTGCGCCGTAAGGCTGGGGCCAGGCGCCGGCTGACCGGAATCCGCGCCGGATGGCCCACCAACTCAATGAAACGGTCGCCGGAGGGTTCGTGCACCAAGCGATGGATCCTGTCCCGGGCGACCAGAAACCGCCGGTGGACCCTGACGAAACGGTCTGCGAATTCCTTTTCGAGCACAACCAGGGGCTCGTTCAAGAGAAGTTGGCCCTGCGCATGGATAGCCCGCACGTATTTGTCCTGGGCCTCAAAATAAAACACCATCCTAACCGCCACCATGCGAAGTTCGCCACTTGACCGAGACACGATCCATCGGCGCCTTGCCCCTTCGGGCGGAAGCGGCACACGGGGCCATCCATGCTTGATCCGTTCCATCGTCGCTGTAAGTTGCTCAAGGCGGACGGGTTTCACGAGATAGCCTACGGCCCCGACTTCGAACGCCTGGATCGCAAAGTGGTCGTAGGCGGTCGTGAAAATGACACGCGGTGCCTCAACACCCAAGGCGGCCAGATGCCTCACCACCTCGATGCCATCAATCCCGGGCATCCGGATATCAAGAAAAACCACATCGACGGGCTGGTCCTGCAGCAGAAGCAGGGCTTCACGACCGTCACAGGCCTCGATAATCCCCGCTCCAGGCAGAACCACCTCTAGCAGTCCCCGGAGACGCACCCGGGCCAGGGCTTCGTCGTCCGCGACGAGAACTTGCGTCACGAACCGGCCACCCGCTCCCGTCCAGTCACGTAAGGAAGGTGCAGACGGATCCGGAACTGGCCATCGTCTCCGACCTCGACCCGGACCGGATCCAGCGTGTCGGGGAACGCCAGTGAAAGTCGGCTTTTCAGGATGTTGAGCCCGAGCCCATGTCCCCGGCCCGTTCGCCGTTCTCCGGATCTCGGATTGCTGATCACGAGTTCCACGTGGCCTCCCGACAACTGTCCTTTGATTTCGATGCGTCCACCGCTAGCCATGCCCTCAACCCCATGATAAACCGCATTTTCCACAATGGGTTGGAGAAGGAGGCGAGGGACTTCAGCATCGGCAGGTAGGGCCTGGGTTTCCCAGACGACCTCAAGTCGGTCACCAAGCCTGATCTGCTCCAAGGCCAGGTAGCGCCTGGCCCAATCGAGTTCCTGCCCCAAAGTCGAACGGGATGAAGGTTTCTGAAGCACGGCGCGGAACAGGTCAGACAGGTCGAGCAGCGCCTGCTCGGCCGCATCCGGCGCCACTCGGACCAGTGCGATGATGGAGTTCAGCGTATTGAACAGAAAGTGTGGACGCAGGCGTGACTCCAGCGCCTCGAGACGAACCTCCGCCTCGGCCTGAACCTGGTTCCGCCAGCGACCAAGCACATAAAGATGGCGCAAAACCAGTAGATCGATGATGGCAGCGGCCAGCGTGCTACGCCAGAGAAACCCCTGGAGCGGCTCCGCGGGGAGCGGCCACAGCACCTCGACCCCCCAGCCGATCCCGATTGCGGTTACGAGCAGGAGGATATAGGACAAAAGCAGGGCGGCCGATTGCGGAAGGGGTGGCGCCCAGCGTCGAAGCCCGCAGAGTAGTCCGGCGCCGGTCAGGGTGATCCACTGCACATAAAGCGAGATCCACCCCCAGCCAACCCAGAAGGCGCCCAGCCATTCCGACTGGACCAGTGTGAGGACCAAGGCCACTAATTCGGCCATGAGGATCAGGCTCAGCGTGGAGGTCCCTGAACAGACTTCAGGCAAGAAGCTCCAAGATGAGTGGCTGGCGGGTACCCGCCAGGCCTGTTTGCCTGCCTTGGCCTCAGGCCCGGCCTTTGGTCTCGAAGAGGGCACGCTTGAGCTCGAAAAGGGCCGACAAGTCTTGCTCCGAGCGCTCCAGTAGTCGGTCGTAATGATGGAGTGTCATTTCCACAAGGGGGAGCTGCACCCCCTGCCGTGCGGCCATATCACGGCAGATGCGCAGGTCTTTGGCATGAAGTGCCATCTTGAAACCCAGAGGGTAGTTCCGTTCAGCCATGTACGGACCCCGACGGGTAAGAAACCAGCTCGCCGCCGCCCCCTGGGACAACGCGGCAATCAGTTCCGGGAGCGGTAGATTTTCCGAAGCGGCGAAGGCCAGTGCCTCCGCAACAGCTTGATTGATACCTGCCAGCATTAGCTGATTGACCGCCTTGGCCGCCTGCCCCTGGCCCGTTGGCCCAAGATGGGTAATCCGGGATCCAAGGGCCGCGAGGAGTGGTCGGGCTCGCTCGACGATTTCCGCCTCACCACCTACAAAGAGGGTCAACGTGCCCGCTGCCGCACCCTCAGTTCCTCCGGATACCGGGCAGTCCAGGAAAGACACTCCCTTGACCCGGAACCTCAACCCTGCACTACGCGCCGTTTCCGGAGCCGTCGTGGAGCAGTCAATCACGATCTGGCCTGAGGCGAGGTGAGGTAAAAGGCGGTCCACAAGCTCAAGCACATCGGCATCCCGGCTTACACACAGGATGATGACGGGAGCGGCGCGAGCGACTTCGACCAAAGTTGTGAAGACCCTCGCCCCGTGCTCCCGGCCCCAAATCTCAGCGCGTGCCGGGCTGCGGTTCCAGGCTCCGGCGAGATGGCCAGCCCGGGCAAGGGTGGCGGCCATGGGCCCGCCCATGGCGCCCAACCCTATGAAGCTGGCTTGGGGGGATGTCCCTGGCTTCATCATGGTGGCAGATCTCCCGTGAGATAGGTCGAGCCTTCGAGAATATGCTTGAGTTCCGCGACGAGACTTTGAGCACTTTCCTCTGGGCAATCGGCATAGGCCAGCTTGTCAGCAACCCGCCGCTCGATTTCGGATACCTCGAAGTGGACGTGCTGCAGAAGATCACGGGCAGAATCCCCCCGGTGGTGGGCTGTGACCCTAAAACCGGCCTCCGTAGACTCAATGACGGCCGAATCGGTGCCTCCGAACAGGTTATGCATATCCCCGAGGATTTCCTGGTAGGCACCGAGCAGAAAAAACCCAAGCCAGGGAGGGGGCTGCCCATTTCCCGCCGGGACCGGAAGGCTCGGCATCAGGCAGTCAGGACCGACGTACTGGTCAATCCGGCCGTCGGAATCGCAGGTAAGATCATAGAGCCGGACCCGGCGGACGGCCGGTTGGTTATGTCCGGTGAGTGGCACAATCGGGAAAACTTGATCGAGCGCCCAAACGTCGGGCATGGACTGGAAGATCGAGAGGTTGCAGAACATCTTGCCAGCCAGACGTTCCTCGAGTTCGACGTGTAAATCGGATACTCCGGTGTGGACAGACGGTGCCCAGCGCCGCTCCACCTGGCGCAGGATCAACTGGAACAGGTGTTCGGCCTCGGCTCGACCTTGCAGCCCGATCTCCCCCCGGCTGAAACGGGCATGCACCTCGGCCAGCCAGTACACGGCTTCTTGGTAGACCTCCTGCGGCGACTGGGCCACCTCCTGCTCGTACAGTGCCCAGAGTTCGCCGAGCGCCCAATCTGGATGGGCCGACCGGATGGGTAGGGTTTCGGTGATGGGTGGTTCGGTTTCGATGACATCCGTGACCAGAAGTGCGTGGTGGGCACTCAGGGCACGACCCGACTCAGACAGGAGATCAGGCTCAGGACATCCCGCCGCCTGGGCCGCCTCCTTGAATGTACGTACGATCACCTCGGCGTACTGTCCGATCGAGTAGTTCATCGAACAGTCGCCGCGCGAGCGGGTTCCATCGTAATCCACGGCCAGTCCACCCCCGACGTCCACGGTACCCAGCGCGATGCCGCGGCGCCTAAGCTCGGCCCAGATGCGCCCAGCCTCACGCAAGGCTCCCTGGATATCACGCAGGTTGGCGATCTGAGAACCCATGTGGAAGTGCAAGAGCTCGAGTCTGCCCCGCAACTCTGACTGTTCGAGCCGCTCGATGGTCTCGATCAGTTCTGGAATGGTGAATCCGAACTTGGACTTGGCTCCGCCTGTATTCTGCCATTTACCCCCGGCAATGCTGGCCAGGCGTACACGAATACCGAGTTGCGGGACAACGTCGAGGACGCGGGATTCCTCTAGAATGCGTCCAAGTTCCGTCGGTTTCTCGAGCACGAGATAGACCCGGTGCCCAAGCCGGGTCGCCATAAGTGCAAGACGAATGTAGTCCCGATCCTTATACCCGTTGGCTACGATCGTTCCTGCCCGGGGGGCCAGAGCCAAGGCCATGACGAGTTCCGGCTTGCTGCCTGCCTCGAGGCCGATACCGGAACCGGCCGCACCGACCAAGGCCTCAACCACTGCCCGCTCCTGGTTGACTTTGATGGGATAGATCGGGAGGTACTGTCCGGTGTAGCCCTCCCGGCCACGCGCCCGCTCGAAAGCCAATGTGAGCTGTTGCAGACGCTGCTGCAGGATTTCCGGAAAGCGCAATAAGATAGGGAGGCGGTGTCCCAAGGCCAGAAGCTGCTCCGTGATCCCGGCCAAATCAAGGCTTCGGGTTCCCTGGGGATCAGGGCGTACGATACAATGTCCTTGCCCATCGATATCGAAGAAGCCCTCCCCCCAACGGGGCAGTCCATAGCGGGATCGTGCCGGAGCACCTCCGGTCGTTGGCAGGAGAGGATCGGGGGTAGGTGATTCAACCGGCATGACAGTCCGCTTTTCGACAGGCGAAGGTACCCATATGATGGATGATACCCAATGGTTTGTGGAACAGGCCCCCGGAGCCGGATACTCGATCGGGCTCAGGGTCCACAAGCGGCTTGCCCGCGTCGAAAGCCCCTACCAGACGATTGAGATCTTTGAAACAGAGGATTTCGGCCATCTCATGGCAATCGACGGTTGCATCATGCTGACCGAGCGGGATCACTTCATCTATCATGAGATGTTGGTCCATCCGGCGCTTCTGACCCATCCTCGGCCAAGACGGGTTGTGATCGTTGGAGGTGGCGATTGCGGAACCCTGACGGAAGTGCTTAAGCACCCGGAGGTCGAGTCCGCGGTACAGGTCGAAATCGACGAAGCCGTCACGGCCCTCGCTCGGCTCCATTTCCCAGAACTGGCTCCGGCGGGAGATGATCCGCGTGCCCTCCTGCACTACGAGGATGCGTTGCGCTGGATCGAGAAAGCTCCTCAGGACAGTATCGACGTTCTTTGCATCGATAGCACCGACCCTGTCGGTCCGGCCAAGGGGCTTTTCGAAAGCGAGTTTTACACAACCTGCCGCAGCCGCCTCAAACCGGACGGTATCCTTGCACTGCAGAGCGAGTCCCCCTTCCTTTACCCAGATCTCGTGAAACAGATCCATGAACGGCTCGCCCAGGCCGGCTTCCGAGAACGTATCCTGCTTCCCTTCTCGCAACCGACTTACCCTTCGGGAGTCTGGTCGGTGAGCCTCGCCTCCTCAACTACTCCGCTCGATACCTTCCGTTCGCACGACACCCTCATCCCGCGGCCTCGCTACTATTCAAGCGACCTGCACCGCGGCCTCGTTGTTGGCGGCCTTCCCGAACTGTTCAAGCGGCTCCTCTGACCTAACCTGCTGCCGATGAGGCCTTCTTGCAGAAGAGTTGCATACGGGCCCGGGCATTGTTTTTGTACTGGACCAGATTCTCTCCGGTGAGATATTGACTCTTGCCATTCGGCTGGACGAGCTGGAGTCGACGAACTGATTCGAGGTGTTGGTATCGCCTACGGGCCACTTGGCAAAACACTTTCGCCTGCGCTGGCGTCAAGCCGGGCACCTTGCGGGCCACCGGTTTGGGCTTGCCTTTTTTACCAGCCGGCACCTTGGCGGCGGTCTTGGGAGCACTGCTGCTGCCAAAGCCCGAGGGAGCCGCAAGCGCGACACGGTGGTAATGTACGCCATCAGGTGGCACATCGGAGTAGTGGACGGTGCCATGAGGCCCGACCCAGCGGTAGATCCCATGGGCCTGCACACCCCGTGGAGCTAACAGGGCTACCACCACCCAAGCGCACACCATAGCCACTACGATTTGTCGCCTCATCTCATGACAACGCCTTGACATCGGTCTCTCCCGTCCGGATTCGCACAACCCGATCCAGATCCTGAACGAAAATCTTGCCGTCCCCGATTTTACCGGTTTGGGCGGAGTGCGCAATAG
>JAKARN010000032.1 GCA_021828425.1 Pseudomonadota bacterium
ATCCCAGACGGGTGAAACGCAGGGTTGGCAGTAGGCATCGCCCTCTCGTTCCACGACCAAGCGGTCGATGGCTCTTCGCGCCATCTGGCACAGGGGATCTTCCCGATCGTACCCGAGCAACAAAAGTGCTTCGTAAGCATTGACCATGGCCGGGAAAATTGCTCCCAGCCCGCTCTCGCCATTAAGCCGCTCGCAAAACCAGCGGCAAGCCTTGTCGATCGCGCGCTGGCGGACGAAGCGGGGAACCAGGGGTTCGAGCGTTCTCCCCATCCGGTCGAGCAGCAGGAAGAAACGGCCGAGCGGTGTTTGAATCCGGAAGTAGTGATGTTCTTTTTCAGGTGGAACAACGAACAACTCACGGATCCCGGTCTTTTGGGGGTTGGCGGCCCGCGCTCGGAGCGAACACAGGATCAAAAGAGGCACCATCACGGTCCGAGACCAGTAGGAGACCTTGCTCAGATGAAAAGGAAACCACCGCGGGAGGAGGATGATCTCGACCGGAATGAACGGAATCGCCCGCCTTGGCAGTTGACGGAAAAAATAGAGGGTGATGCGTGTAAAGACGTTGCAATGGGCTGCGCCTCCCGCATGAAGGATGGCCGCCCGGGCCCGTGCCATGGCCGGCGATTCCGGATCCTCACCTGCAAGTTTCAGGGCAAAGTAGGACTTGACCGTGCAACTGAGGTCAAATCCACCGCCCACGTACAGGGGCCAGCCGTCGTGGCTTGGATCCTGGTGCTGGCGGAGGTAGCAGCGCAATTTTTCCTGGAGAGGTTCATTCACCTCACCCACGTAATGCATGAGGAGAATGTATTCCGCCGGAATGGTGCAGTCCGCCTCAAGTTCGAAGCACCAGTGACCATCGGGGTGCTGGTGGTCAAGGAGCTTCCTGACGGCCAAGTGGATCGCCTCATCCAGCCGGGCTGACCCCTCTGGATTTTCCGGGACCACATATGAGCCGACCCGTGCCTCGCATTCAGAGGGAAAGGACACGTCGGTCAATCGGTCTGGGACCAGTGGGGCTTTCCGTCAAGCGGAGTCACGACACAAAGATCTGCCGGGAGATCAGGCAACCCCCGGCTGGACAGGTGGAAAAGCCAGCGCAACATCCAGTCATTCCGGACCGAAAAATGGACGGCTCGTGTGACCCCGCGAACAGCCCGTCGTGAAATCTTGACCTCCGAGCCTGTCGTGAAGTCAGGCGACTGATTGAGCTTGCGCAACGACAGGACGGCAAAGCCGATCGCCCACAGACAAAACCGGCGGATACCGGTTTCCTTCCTCGGGATGAGCAGGGAGTAGCTCAATGCATTGTGGAGGTGCCGCATGGCCACCGCGATCAGTTGCTGCATCGCGGGGTGGAATCCGGGATTCAGGCGGTTGGGCTGTAGCGTTGCGAGATCGCATCCCGTCCGGGCAAACACATCCCGGGGCAACCAACAAGTCCCGCGTGCCCGGTCCTCCCAGAAATCCTTGAGGATGTTTGTCATCTGCAAGCCCTGGCCAAACGAGACCGCCAAGGGCATGAGCTGGGAACGACGGGCGGCGATCGTGTCCGAATGAAGGCAAAAAAGGTCGGTCAGCATCTCCCCCACCACGCCGGCCACGTAGTAGCAATAACGGTCGAGTTCGTCGAGGGTCGCCAAGCCCTGGAGGCTCACAGTCCGTTGGAAAAAAGGCATCCCCTCGCACATGATGCCGAGGCATCGGGCGACCGTCTCTCGGACGGCGGCTTGTGTGCTCGCCGTCACCTGCATGACGAGAGGGAGCCGTTGAACGAGTTCTTTTTCGGACGCGGTGGCCTGCCTTAATGCCGAGGAGAGTCGCAACGTAAAGGCGTTGACATCTTCCTGGTTCGCGAGGACCCGGTTGAGATCCCGGTGAAATTCGCTTTTCCGCTCGGCCGGAAGCTGGGGTTCATCTTCGATGGTGTCGGCGATGCGGCAAAGCAGATAGGCATTCCCGACGACCAGTCCGAGTTCCTGGGGAAGTTCCGGTATTGTGAGTGCGAAGGTCCGCGAAACGCGGCCCAAAATCTCTTTCTGAAAGTCGACCGCCTCCCGTGAGGGCCGTTCATCAAACATGATCCATCCTCATCTCGGTTCTTGATGCGCTCATGGAATGGCAGCACCCACGGGGTGCACCCGGCTTAATCGGTACAGTTTACTCTCCCCCCACTGGATTTTCATTCGGCGGCATCAGGTCCGAGAAACCACTGGACCGCATCCCGGATGGCTAACCGGGATGAGCGATGCACGTAGCCCAATTCGGATTCCGCCTTGGCACTTGAGAAATACATTTTTTTCCGCGCCATCGCAAGGGCATCCCGCGTCAGGCGAGGTTCACGTCCCGTCACTTGGCCCCAGGCTTCTGCGGCCAGTGCGAGTGGCCAGAGTGGGCGCAGGGGGAGCCTGAGGTGCGGCGGGGCGCGATGCGCACAGCGCGCAACCTCCCCCAGGAGATCTCGAAGCGTCAGGTTGTCGCCACCCAGGATATAGCGTTCGCCTCTCCGGCCGCGGTCGAGGGCCTGAAGGTGCCCCCGGGCCACGTCATCGACATGCACAATGTTGAGCCCCGTATCGACATAAGCTGGCATGTGGCCGGTAGCCGCATCGCGGACTAACCGGCCCGTGGGCGTTGGCTTGATGTCCCGTGGGCCCACGGGAGTCGAAGGGTTCACGATCACCGCATCTAAGCGACCGTCTTGAACCCATGTCTTGACCAGTGCTTCCGCCTCAAACTTGGAACGCTTGTAGGGACCGATCATTGAACCGATGTTACTCGGTGTCTCCTCGTCAGCAGGTTGTCCATCTGGATGAAGACCCAAGGTGGCGACACTACTTGTGTAGACAAACCGGTCGACTCGATTTTCCATGGCCGCATTCATGGCATTTCGTGTTCCCTCGACGTTGGTCCGCCGAAGCAGTTCGGGATCCCGCGTCCACAAACGGTAATCGGCAGCCACATGGAAGAAGACCTGGCAGCCACGACCCGCCTGGTTCAGCGAACCCGGGTCCAGCAAGTCACCTTCGAGCGCTTCCACATCCAATCCCTTGAGATTGGTGCGCGAACTCGTGGGCCGGACGAGGACCCGGACCTCATGTCCACGGTCCAGAAGCTGTCGGAGAACGGCTGAGCCGACAAACCCGCTCGCACCGGTAAGCAAAACCCGCATGGCCGGCCCGTTCTCAGCCCAATCCGAAGCCGGCTCGTCCGGAAGAACAACCCCCGGCCGCCCTCTGGCCAGAATGGATACCCCTAAAGCGCAGAGCCGTTTTCACCTACGGGGCCATCCCCTGAAAAACTCATGGTTCATTGTACTGGAAGATGGGAATTCGACCGCCGCCCGATCCGGCTGCGGCCAGGCCGCCCCGGCCCTGTCCATCCGCCGGACGAACGGTTCGGACAGGCATTCGTTATACGTTATAGTGGCTCTGAAAGCGATTGGCATGAGGATTCATGCTTACTTTTCTGGGCCTTCTTCTCCTCGGGCTCCCTTCCGCGTACGCGCTCACGAGCGTGCTGGCCATGGCACGCTGGGCCAAAGCCGGTGGGGACGCAACTCCCCTCCTCCCCGTCTCCATTCTCAAACCGCTCCACGGACATGAGCCGGGTCTCGAAGCCTGTCTCCGTTCCTTTTGCGACCAGGACTATCCGGACTATGAGCTCGTTTTCGGACTTCAGGACCCCCATGATCCTGCCCTCACTGTGGTTCATAACCTCCGTGCCGCATATCCCGACCGGATCATCCGGACCGTGGTCTCGGGCGAACAGATCGGCGCCAATCCCAAGGTGAACAACCTCTCCAACCTCTACCCCTTTGCACGACATCCCTGGATTGTGATCTCTGACAGCGACATTCTCGTGCCCCGGGACTACCTGAGCCGTCTCGTACCGCCTCTCGGGGACAAACGGAAGGGACTCGTGACCTGCCTGTATGGGGGCTCGGGCGGCGAGACGTTCTGGGCGCGTCTCGGCATGCTCTTCATCAATGATGGATTTGCGCCTTCCGTCTGGGTCGCCTGGCTGCTCGGATCACGGGCTTTTGCCTTCGGGGCCACTTTGGCGCTCAGACGGGAAACCCTCGACCACATCGGCGGTTTCGGCGCCCTCGCGGACTGTCTCGCAGATGATTACCGAATGGGCGAGCTCGTCCGCAAACAGGGACTGGACGTCGTGCTGGCACCCTTTGTTGTCCGGACCCGCCTCACCGAGGACTGTCTTTCCGCCCTGTGGAATCACGAACTGCGCTGGCTTAGGACCATCCGTTTTGTCGATCCCTGGGGATTTGCCTTTTATTGGATCACACTGGGCTCGCCGCTCATCCTGGGGGGGGGTATCGCATTGGCATGCGGCGCCGGAGGGATGGCGATTCCCGGGATCGCTTTGGCCGTCATCCTGCGTCTTGTGCTACATTATCGATCTGCCCGATGCCTGGGTGTGGAGACGGGCCCCGTGTGGCTGGTTCCGATCCGCGATTTCCTGACGCTCGTGGAATGGGTGGCTGCCTTCTTCTCAAGGCAGGTGAACTGGAAAGGCCAGGAGCTCAAGATTGGACGGGGGGATGGAATCGGCCCGTTTCATGACCCGGATCCATAACCCCCTGGCGCAGGCATGACCGCGCGGAGGATGCATGAAAACCCTGTTTTTGAACCCCCCCTCCTACGAGGGGTTTGATGGCGGTGCCGGGGCGCGTTACCAGGCGCGACGCGAGATTCGCTCGTTCTGGTATCCCACGTGGCTGGCCCAACCGGCGGCCCTCGTCCCGAACAGCCGGCTGATCGATGCGCCGGCTGATGGGCTCACGGCCGAGGATGTGCTGCGGGTGGCGGGGGACTACGAACTCGTCCTGATTTACACGAGCTCGCCTTCCTTCCATGGTGACGTCAAACTGGCCGAAGCATTCAAGGAACGGAATTCCCGGATCCAGGTCGGGCTGGTTGGGGCCAAAGTGGCCGTGGAACCCGAATCCTCCCTGGAGGCGTCTTCCCGAATCGATTTTGTCGCACGTGAGGAATTTGACTACACCATCCGGGAAATTACCGAGGGTCGTCCCCTGTCTCAAGTGGACGGCGTGAGTTACCGGGACGAGCGGGGACAGATCCGCCACAACCCCGGTCGCGCGATCATTGAAAACATGGACGAGCTTCCCTTTGTGTCAACCGTCTACAAACGGGACCTCACCATCGAAAACTACTTCATCGGCTACCTCCAGCACCCCTATGTCTCGTTCTATACCGGTCGGGGCTGTCGTTCGAAGTGTACCTTCTGCCTGTGGCCACAAACGATCGGCGGTCACCGCTACCGGGTCCGTAGCCCGGAGAATGTCCTCGAGGAGGTCCGCTACATTCAGCAGAACCTCCCCCAGGTCAAGGAAATCTTCTTCGATGACGATACCTTCACCGATTTCAAACCACGGGTGGAAGCCATTGCCCGCGGTTTGGGGAAACTCGGCGTCACCTGGTCGTGCAACGCCAAGGCCAATGTCCCCTACGAAACCCTCAAAATCATGCGGGACAACGGGCTTCGGCTGCTGCTCGTGGGTTATGAGTCGGGGAACCAGCAGATTTTGTTCAACATCAAGAAAGGACTCCGAACGGATATTGCCCGCGAATTCAGCCGGAACTGCCGGAAGCTCGGTGTGACCATCCACGGCACGTTCATTCTCGGCCTGCCCGGAGAGACCCGCGAAACGATCGAGGAGACCATCCGGTACGCCCAGGAAATCAATCCCCATACGATCCAGGTTTCACTCGCCGCACCCTACCCGGGTACCCGGCTGTACCAGGAAGCGGTGGAAAACGGCTGGCTCACGGCCCAGGAACAAGATCAGCTGGTTTCCGGTAGCGGATTCCAACTGAGTCCACTCAGCTATCCGGATCTTTCGCACCAGGAGATTTTCGATTCCCTGGCCCGCTTCTACAAGCGCTTTTATTTCCGTCCGAGCAAGGTGGCGGAGTTGGTCTGGGAGATGCTGAAGAGCCCAGAAATGATGAAACGCCGTCTGCGGGAGGGAGTCGAGTTTTTCCACTTCCTCCAAGAACGGCAACAAGCCTCCTGACTGTATTATCCGGGCGTGTCATGGAAACTCCGGGACGAGTGAGGGGACTTTCCCGCCACCGCGCGCGGTCTCGTGCCTCGTCCCGCGAAGTCCGGTCTTGGCCGGATCCCCGACCTTGAAGCCCTCCAGCCGGCAGGTCATCTTGACTGCGGATGACTTTGGTTACAGTCACGAGGTCAACGAGGCGGTCGAAAAAACACATCGGGAAGGTGCCCTGACTGCGGCCAGCCTCATGGTCAATGCCGCCTCCACTGACGATGCCGTCCGTCGCGCACACGAACTGCCAGGACTGGCGGTGGGCCTGCATCTTGTGCTTTGCCATGGTCGTGCAAGTGCTCCACGGGACCGGATCCCCGACCTCGTCGACCGGAATGGCAACCTGACGGATCGAATGGTCGTCAGCAGCTTCGGCTACCCCCTTTCCGAAAAACTCAGGCAGCAGCTCGCCCAGGAGATTGAAGCCCAGTTCCGGCGCTTTTCGGCCACCGGCCTCAGACTCGACCATGTCAATGTGCACAAGCACTTTCATTGCCACCCGACCCTGCTCGACCTTATTCTCGCGATCGGTCCGGATCACGGCATGCAGAGCCTGCGCCTGCCCCATGAACCGTGGCGTCTCGGACTTCAGGTGGGACAGGGACTGGGCAAACTGCAGCCCATCCTGCTTTTGCCCCTCCTCCGGACCATGGCCCGGAAAATTGAACGACGGGGAATCCACCACAATCACTACCTTTTTGGCCTCAGTGCAACAGGACGCATGACTACCGAGCGGCTCCTGACCGCGATCCCCCAGTTTCCGGAAGGACTGGGTGAGATTTATTTTCATCCGGCCTCTGCTGCCCGAGGGGTGGCACAACGCGAGTCGCCCGCGATCCGCGAGCAGAATGCCCTCCTCGACCGCCGCATTTCCAGAACCCTGGCTGAGCAGGGGTTTCACACCACGACTTTCCATGCCAGCCTCTGACTTTTTAATCAACCGGATGGTTCTCTGTGCGTAAACTGGACCGAAACTATGTCCATGTACTGACCCGGATCGTTCGGCGATGCGGCCGCTCGGCTGCCGTGGTTCTGGTGCTGGCTGGCCTGTTGACCGCCCTGTCTCTGTTCATGACGGTCACCCGATTCAAGATCGACACCAACATGACCGACCTGCTGGCCAAGCACCTCCCCTACCACGAGCTCGACGAGGAATACCATCGCGATTTTCCGGGTGTCCATGAGACCATCGTCCTTATCGTGCGTGCCACTCAAGTGGAGACCCTCCAACGGGCGACCCACACACTCAAGGTCTGGTTAAATCGCCATCCCGCGCTTTACCACGACCTCTATCAACCCGGTGGCGGCTCCTTTTTCAGGAGAAATGGGCTACTTTACCTCTCCTCACCACGGCTCCGAAAACTACTGGATCGGATCGATCGCGCGGAACCGGTCATGGCCCATCTGGCCCTGGATCCCACGACATCCGGCTTTTTTTCGATGCTCTCGAGCGCGTTCCGCCACCCGCAGACACTGGCTCCCCTCTCCTCCCAGTATGCCCACCTGCTGGGCCTTGTGACCCAGACTGTCCGGGCCACCATCCGGACACAAATCCATCCGCTTCCCTGGAGCCGCTTGCTCTCCGGGCGGGGAAGGGCCCAGGGCACAGCGGGCCATTCGGCAATCCTTATCGTGAAACCAAAAGCTGTGCCAGGAGCCCTGCGACCTTACGAAACAGCCATTGGCCGGCTGCAACAGGAGATCTCCCGGCTGGAATCCCAGACTCGGGCGACTCTCCATGTGGGACTCACGGGAGGAGCCGTCCTGGATGATGCCCAGTTGCATTCGGCCACCTCTGGCGTTGATTTTGCGACGCTCTTGTCGCTTGTGGCCATTATCTCCATTCTCGTACTTGGCTTTCGCCGATTTAAGCTGGTCTTGGCGATTCTTCTCACGCTGCTCATGAGCCTGATCTGGACTGTGGCTTTCGCGCTCGTCACCTTGGGCCCGTTCAACCTGATCTCCATCTCGTTTGCGGTGCTGTTTATTGGTCTGGGCGTGGACTTTGGGATCCAATTTTCGACCCGTTACCTGGAAGAATCCCACGGCAACCCCGAGATTGGCTCGGCTCTTGAACGAACCGGCCTTGCGATGGTTCTGCCGCTCTCACTGGCCGCCCTGGCCGCTGCGATCAGCTTTTTTTCCTTTGTGCCAACCCAGTATGCGGGCATCATCAGTCTCGGCCTCATCGCCGGGGTGAGCATGTTTATCTCCTTGGCCGCCACCCTGACGCTCCTGCCCGCCCTGATCCGGATCCTGGGCGTGCGCGCCGCTTCCGCACCATCCGGTATACGGCTCGGGCAGTCTTTTCATGTCCGGCGGTATGGGCCCTGGATCAGCGGTCTTTTCCTGCTTCTTGGTCTCGCTGCAATCTATTTCGTGACCCAGGTGCGATTCGATTTCAATCCCTTGAACCTGCAGAACCCGAACTCCCCCCCTGTCCGGACGTTCCGCCATCTGGTCGCCCGGAGCCGGTTTTCACCCTATAGCATCGATGTGATGGAACCCGGGCTGGCTGCGGCCGCCCAGCTCCAAAAGCGCCTGGATCACCTCCCCTCTGTCCGGATGACCGTGAGTGCAGCCAGCTTTATTCCGGGCCACCAACGCCGCAAACTGGCCTGGATCAGGCAAGCCGCGCTCCTGTTCCCGCCTTTCTTCATGCAAACTCGAAGCGCCCCAGCACAACCGGCTCGATCCCGCCACCACATCCAGAACTTCCTTAAAGCTACCCGGCGGATCCGGCTCACCGGCAAACTCAGTCAGCTGGCTGCCCCTCTTGCGGAACTCAGACGGACCCTTGAACTGTTCTTGCGCCTCCCTGCCCATGGCGCATCGTACTGGGCCCTTCTCCAAAGCAATCTCATGGGCTCTTTTCCGACGGCACTTCATCGCCTGGAGACGGCCTTTCAAGCCCAAGCGGTCACTCTGGCCCGCCTCCCCCCAAGCTTGCGCAAACGCTATCTCAACGGCAAAGGGGTGGCCCGGGTCCGGGTTTTTTCCCGCTGGAACCTGAACCATCTCAACCGCCTCCGCCGGTTCGTGCGCCAGGTTACGCGGGTCGCGCCCCGCGCGATCGGGACCCCGGTCATGCTCGTTGACGGAGGCAATGCCGTGCTCGGTGCCTTCCAGCAAGCGACCGTCACGGCCTTTTTGGGAATCCTGCTCCTCTTGTTCTGGGTTCTGCGGGACATCCGGCACACCCTGCTCGCCCTCGCCCCCATGATCTTGACCATCGTTCTGGCCAGCGCCACAATGGGGCTTTGGGGCATCTCCTACAATATGGCCAATATCATCGTTCTGCCCCTGCTCATGGGACTCAGTGTGGCTTATGGCATCTATTTCATCGTGCGGTGGAGGGAGGGTCATGATCTGGACCTCGTTCTGGGAACCGGTACGGCCCGCGGGATCTTGGTCAGCGGCTTGGCGACCCTGAGTACCTTTGGTAGCTTGGCACTTTCCCCTGACCGGGGCATCTCGATTTTGGGCCAGACCTTGAGCATCGTGATGGGCTGGGTCCTCATTTCCACTCTGGTGGCGCTTCCGGCGATTCTCTCCCTGCTTCCGGACCGGAGCCGGTCAATGGCTCAACCGGCCCCGAAATGATTTCATCTTCACCCCCCCGCTCCACGTCGCTGGCAGGCCACTGCCATCTCTCCGCGATCATTTTTGCATCCCTCGGACTCGTGGCCACCGTCTGGCTGATTCTGATCACGGGTCTTCGTGGCATTGAAAATACGCTTGCGATTGCCGGTTTCAGCATTCTCTGGGTGGTTCCACTCCATATCGTCCCCATCATGCTGGATTCGCAGGGCTGGCGGGTCTTGCTCCACGACAGTGAACAGAAACCCTCCTCGGGATTTCTATTCTGGGTGGCGGGAATCCGCGAGGCCATCAACGGTCTGCTCCCGGTTTTCCGTGTGGGCGGGGAGTTTACGGGAGCCCGGCTGGCCACCCGGGCCGGAATCAGCAAGGCAAACGCCATTGCAAGCGTTCTCGTCGAAGTCACGCTCACGCTGTTCAACCAGATTTTTTTCACCCTCATGGGGATTTTCCTTCTGGTGACAGTGAGCATGAATCACCCTTTCTATGGGCAGATCCTCCCCGCCTTGCTACTGGCCACCACCGCCATTGCGATCTTCGTGCTCATCCAGCGCGGTGGTTTTTTCTCTCTTTGCCACCGATGGATCGAGCGGTTGGGCGGGGGAAACCGCTTTATCAGGGCCGTGGGTGACCCTCAGGCACTGGATCAGGCGATCCGCAGGCTTTATCAGCGCCGAACCCTCCTCCTCCGGGCGGCACTCTGGCAGATGGCGGGACTTTTGGCCGGTGTTCTTGAAATCTGGCTGGCCCTGTTCCTGCTCGGCAGCCGAGTCGGCTGGAGCGGCGCCCTGGTCCTCGAAAGCTTGAGCCAAGCGTTGCGCAGCGCGTCGTTCTTTGTTCCTTCCGGAATCGGGGTCCAGGAAGGCGGATTTGTGGTGTTCGGGAGCCTGCTGGGTATTCGTCCGGACATTACGCTTTCCCTCTCATTGGTCCGGCGCCTCCGGGAAGTCCTTTTTGGTCTGCCATTCCTGGTTTCCTGGCAATGGCTCGAACGTCGGAAATGGGCTCAGGTGGCCTCGGTGGCTCCTCCCGATCCTTCCTGACATGGCGCCAGCTGTTCATGAAACCGAACTCCCGTATCAGCGGTGCGCCTCCTCTACTTCCCGGAAGTGAACCTATGGAAAATCTCGGTGTTCCCGCCGCCTTACCCGTCCCCAAACGGCCTCGAGCAGCCCCGTTGTGGCTGTTGTCTGTTTCCTTCCTC
>JAKARN010000033.1 GCA_021828425.1 Pseudomonadota bacterium
TCCGATCTGCGGTGGGAGGGGGCGGAACTGGCCGGACGCGGGCCGATCCAGGATTATCTGGCGCGAACGGCGCGCCGGCTCGGGCTCGCCGTGGTTGCGGGAACGATTCCGATCCGGTCCGGAACCCGGGTCTATGCGGCCAGCCTGGCCTTCGACGCCAACGGAAGAGTGGTGGGGCGATACGACAAGATGCACCTCTTCGATATGGATCTGGGTCCTGGCGAACGGTACCGTGAATCCACGGGAACCCGTCCCGGCAACAGTCCCCGGGTGGTTCCGCTCGCCGGAATTCCGGTGGGGCTTTCGGTTTGTTACGACGTGCGATTTCCTGAACTGTATCGTTGTCTCGTGACGGAGGGTGCCTGCCTGTTCACGGTTCCCGCGGCCTTTACCGTTCCCACGGGTCAGGCCCACTGGAAGACCCTATTGCGTGCGCGGGCCATCGAGAACCAGTGCTATGTACTCGCGGGCGCACAGGTCGGTCGTCATGAGGGAGGGCGCAGGACCTACGGGCACAGTTGCCTGATCGACCCTTGGGGCCAGGTCATCGCGGAACGACGGGCCCTGGAGCCGGGCGTGGTTGTCGGCCACTACGATTCGGAGTGCCTGGAAGGGATCCGTGAACGGTTGCCGGCCCTGCGGCACCGTCGTCTTCCTCCCATCCAGGGGGGGTCGGCCGGGCATCGCTTGCGGAGGGGGCGTCCCGGCGGGTGAAGGGGGGGCCGTTCGGGCGGCTCCGGTCAGGCTCCCGCGAGCTTGCGCAGGCTTTGGATCGCGATTGACAGCATCGCGTAATCCTGGGTCGGATGGGTCCGCATGTCCTCTCCCAGTTTCCGGTAGTGGTCGAGGTTCTCGGTGGCCTTTCCGGACCAGTGCGCGAAGGCCGCTTCAAACGGCTGTTCGGCTTCCGACTCCAGGATTTGGGCCGTGATGCGCTGTTGCTCCCGGCAGAGGTCCTCCCGGAGGCTGATCCGCGCTTCCGCTTGCCAGGAGTCCTGGACACTGAGCCTTTCGATGGCCTGATCCAGCCAGTCGAGGGACAAGGCCTCACCCACCCGGAAATGGAAGGACAGGATGCGGGAGAGGGGCTGTTTTAGCTGGGTGGCCAGTTCGACGAGGTCAAAAACCGGGTAGAGATAAGACCGGTGGGTCAGCTGTTGCGCCAGGGATTCCGGCAGGCCAGTCCCGACGAACTCGCGAATCCGGTCATCATGAGATTTGCGGAGGGGTTCGGACAAGCATTCCGGAAGCAGGGCCTCGAAAGCTTTGACTCCCGGCGCAAAGGTGGAAATCAGGCCGCTGACATCCAGTGGAGACCGCCGGTTCAGCAAGAGCCATCGGGTCAGGTGGCGCAACAGACGGATATTAGCCGTGAACGCCGCGAGACTCGTGACCGGCGGAACCGAGGCCGGCAGGGCTTCGAGCTCCCGACAGAATGCTTCCGTTCCGGTGACGGTCTGGCTGACGACGAAGGCGCGTACGATCTCGGCTGCGGTAGAGCCAGTTTCTTCCTGGAGGCGGGTCGCGAAGGTAGGTCCCATGTGGTTGACGAGGTGGTTCGAGATCTCGGTGGTAATAATATTCCGCGCCAGTGGATGACGCCGCATGAAAGGGGTATAGCGCTTTCTGAGTGCAGAGGGGAAGTAACGTTCGATTTCGAGCGAGAGTGTGGGATCCTGGTGGATATCGGAATCCTGAAGGTCATGGGCAAGGGCGATCTTGCCGTAGGCCAAGAGGACGGCGAGCTCTGGACGGGTCAGGCCCCGCTGGAGGGTGCGGCGCTGGGCCAGAACCTCACTCGGGGGGAGTCCCTCCAGGGTGGGGTTCAAGAGCTGTCGCTGTTCAAGTTTGCGGATGAGGTAGCGATGTTCATCGAGCCTTTGCGGTGCGGTGAACTCGAGAACCGAGAGAGCCTGAGCCTGTTCGTAGTTGTGGTGAAGCACATGCTCGGCGATGTCGTTCGTCATCTCACGCAGAAGACGCTCACGGTGGCGGACAATGGCCCGGCGTTCCTCAGCCGCTACATTGAGCAGAATCTTGATATTGACCTCGTGATCCGAGGTGTCAACACCGGCCGAGTTGTCGATGAAGTCGGTGTTGATCCGGCCGCCGTTCAGTGCGTACTCGACACGCCCGAGCTGGGTGAACCCCAGGTTGCCACCTTCGGCCACGACCCGGGCACGGATTTCACGACCGTTCAGGCGCACGGCATCGTTGCTTCGGTCGCCCACATCGGCCTGGGTTTCCGACTGGGCCTTGACGTAGGTGCCGATGCCCCCGTTCCAGAGCAGATCCACGGGCGCGGCCAGTAAAGCACGGATCAGTTCGGTCGGCGTCACGGAAACCGCCTGAATTCCCAGTACGGCTCGCGCCTCGGGGCTCAAGCGGATGGACTTTGCGCTACGCGGGTAGATTCCACCTCCGGTGGAAAGGAGGTCACTCCGGTAATCGGCCCAGCTCGAACGGGGCATGTTGAACACGCGTTGGCGTTCCTCGAAACTGGTGGTCGGATCGGGGTTGGGGTCGATAAAGATGTGCTGGTGGTTGAAGGCCCCGATCAGCTTGAGGTGTCGGGACAGCAATAGGCCGTTTCCAAAGACATCCCCGGAAAGGTCACCAATACCGACGACGGTGACCGGTTCCCGGTCCGGGTCGACGCCGAGCTCCCGGAAGTGACGGCGGACGGATTCCCATACGCCACGGGCGGTGATTCCCATCTTCTTGTGGTCATAGCCGACCGATCCACCGGAGGCAAAGGCATCACCCAGCCAGAAATGGAAATCTGCGGCGATGGCGTTGGCCAAGTCGGAGAAGGTTGCGGTTCCCTTGTCGGCAGCCACGACCAGGTAGGGATCATCCTCGTCGTAGCGGACCACCCGTTTGGGCGGCTGGATCTGTCCGGCAACGATGTTGTCGGTCAAGGACAAGAGTCCCTGGATGAAGGTCCGGTAGCAGCGCTGGGCCTCTTCGAGGAGCCGGTCCCGGTTACCGTCCTTGGGCGGTTGTTTGATGTAGAACCCCCCCTTGGCGCCGACTGGAACGATGACCGTGTTTTTGACCATCTGGGCCTTCATCAGGCCCAGTACCTCGGTACGGAAATCCTCGCTCCGGTCCGACCAGCGGATGCCACCGCGCGCAATGCGGCCTCCCCGCAGATGAATGCCTTCCACCTGCGGGGCGTAGACGAAAATCTCGTATAGCGGGCGCGGTAACGGCAGGTCCGGAACGCGGCTGGAGTCCAGCTTGTAACTGAGAAAGCGGTAGCCTTCAGGGTCCCTGAGGGGCCGCTGGAAAAAGCTGGTCCGGACCATGGCGCCCAGTACGCCGAGGTAGGCACGCAAAATCCGGTCGTCATCGCTCGACTCCACGTTTTCGAGTTCCGCCTTGAGGGATTCAAGGCAGGCGGCCGCTTCCGGGTCACGGTCTGCCGGATCCCGGTAGGGATCGAAGCGGGCGTGAAACCACCGGACGAGGAGCTGGGTGATGGCGGGATGGCTGGTCAGTGCACGGGCCATGTTGGCGGGTGTGAAAGGGATTCCGGTCTGGATGAGATACTTCGAGATGCTCCGGAGAAGCATGATCTCGCGCCACGACAGTTCGGCGTTGATGGCTAGGCGGTTGAAACTGTCATTTGCGGCAAGTCCGTTCCAGATAGCGAGGAAGAGATCCTCGAGGGCCTCGCGCCGTTCCAATGCCCGGTCAGTCGGTCCGGGCAGTTCAAGTTCGAAATCGTGGATCCAGACACGGCCGATATTGGGGGCTGGAACCTCGTAGGGCCGTTCCGAAACGACCCGAAACCCCGTACTTTCCAGGATGGGCAGTGTGTCGGAAATGGCCAACGACTGGTCAAGACGGAAAATCTTGAGCCGGAGCGAATGGGGGCTCGCATGTTTGGGGCGGTAGAGGGAAAGCCGGAGGGCCTGGGTCGGTTTGAGTTGTTCGATTTCCAGGAGGTCGTAGACGGCGGCCCGGGGTTTGACATCGTCGCGGTAGACCTCGGGAAAACTGTCCCGGTAGCGGTCGAACAGCGGGAGACCCCGTTCTTCACCCAGCCGGTCGGACAGGGCGATCTTCAGTTTCTCGTTCCAGCTCAGACTGGCCTCCTGGATTTCCTGCTCGAGACTGCTGAGCCGCTTGGGGGAGAGACGGCCCGTTTCGGTGTGCACGGTTGCATGCAGGCGGGCCAAAACCGAATCGGAGATCCAAAGATCGGATTCGATCGAGTGACCCTGGAGTCCTTCCTTCAGGATCTTTTCAATGCGTTCGCGGGCCCGTGCGGTGTAATTTTCCCGCGGCAGGTAGATGAGGCAGCTGAGATAGCGCCCGAACACGTCAGGCCTGAGAAACAGGCGAGTCAGGTGACGTTCCTGGAGCCGGAGGACCCCGAGCGTGAGTTCGGCCAGTTGGTCGATCGAGGCTTCCAGGAGTTCACTGAGCGGCAGGGTATCGAAGATGATCCGGAGATGGCGTCCGGCATGGGATTCGGGAGCGAGCCCCGATTGTCGGAGAACGGCCTCGCGCTTGAGGCGGACCACCGGGATTTCCTGGGGAGGACATTTGAAGACCAGGGGGCTGAACAGGCCGAGAATCCGGTCCTCTCCGGCGACCCGGCCCTTGGCATCGAAACGCCGAAGGCCGATGTAGTCGATGGGGCCGGACCGGTGGACCGTCGAGTGGGCATTCGTCTTCGTGATGATGAGCAATTCCTGGGCCAGGGCCTTTTCGTTCGCACGCTGGGCAAGGATTTTCGGTTCCGGCGTGTGATCGGCGTCGGTGCGCAGGATGCCAAGCCCGGTCTCCCGTTCCGGCTCCAGGCGGAGCTGGTCACCGTCGTGGTGCAGGGCGTAGCGCCGGTAACCCAGGAAGGTGAACCAGTCCCGTGTCATCCATTCCAGAAAGTCACGGGCTTCCTCGACCTCCCGTTCTGGAAGAAAGGGCTTCCAGCGGATGATTTCCTCCCGCAGCAGGCCGACCCGGTCACGGAGAGCGGCACAGTCCTGGCGGACCCGGAGGACGTCCGACAGGTTGCCACGGATCCGTTTTTCGAGCCGGGCCAGACGTTCTTCGCCCTGGATGCGTTCGAAGACCACGAGAATCCAGGATTCCCGTGGGTCCGTCGATCCTGCCTCGAGTCCGGAGATCCCTTCGATCCGGTTTTTGGCATTGCGCCCGGTCATAAAAACCGGGTGGACGGTGAGATGGAGCCCCAGCCCTTCCTGCCGGCCGGCCAGCGTCATGGAATCCACGAGAAAGGGCATGTCGTCATTGACGGTGAGGGCCACCGTGTAGGCTTGAGTGGCATGCCGCCGGACCGGCAGGTTGACGAGACGAAGCAAGGTCTCACCGGGTCGTCGGGTGGCTCCTAACTCCCAATGCTCCGTGAAGAGGCTGACCCAGTCTTCAAGGCTGAAAAGATCAAGATCGTCTGGGGTGACCGACTGAAAATAAAGTTCGAGCACGCCCCGGAGATCTTTCGGGCCGGGTTCCGTCGTTGACTTTTTTTCGATGGCGTTGGCAAGGCGGGTCAGGAAGGCGGAGGGAGTGGAAAGATGGGAGTGATTGCGCATAAGATCAAAGAAAATGGCCCGGGTTGGACCGATCTCATTCAATTTTAGCTGTTTTGGCTGCCTTGTGCTGGACGGTGGGTCGCTCCCCGCCTGTTTGGATAATAGGCGTTCCTCTGCCCGAATTCCCGAATCGTCGGGGTCTCCTGCCGGTTTAGGATCAGCCGACTTCCGTGTGGAACGCCGGTCATGCCTATTTTTGAACACCGGGCTCCGATCCGACGATCGGATGGTCTCCAGATGGTGCTCGACTTTGAATCGTACGAGGGGGCAGCCCCGGAGAAGAGGGAATACTCAGGTTTGCAGAGCGGGGAGGAGGCCCTGCTCGTGGCGGCCTTGGATGTTCTCGAACGACGGTTCCGCCGGAGCGGGTCCGCACTGGATTCGCCGCGGCAGGGGGCCGAATATTTCCGGATGAAGCTGGCCTGTCTGGGCCGCGAGGTTTTTGCGGTCGCTTATCTGGATCATCATTACCGGGTGCTCGCGACCGAGGTTCTCTTTGCCGGCACCCTCAACCAGTGCGCGGTCCATCCCCGGGAGATCGTCAAGCAGGGTTTGGGATACAACGCAGGGGCCATTCTCTGTGCCCACAACCATCCTTCGGGACTGGCTGAACCTTCAGAGGCCGATCGACAGCTGACCCAAAGACTCAAGGAGACCCTCGCGCTGGTCGACATCCGTTTACTTGATCATTTTGTGATCGGCGGAACACAATGGGTCAGCTTTGCTGACCAGGGCTGGCTTTAGGGGAGGATCGGGAACGGCCTCGGCGGTGGGGAGCGCCCGGAGGCGGAGAAGTGTGCAGGAAGGTATCCAGTTCCACCTCGTATTCCCGCATTCGTTCCAGGAGCTGCCCCCCGAGTGACCGGATCTGACGGTCTTCCAGACGGGCGGTAATCAGGTGGTCCAGTTGGGCGTGGAGGTCTTCGTGGCAGGAGCGGAGCTTCCGCTGCCCGGACGAACACGGGCCGGCCGGCCAAGGCACCAGACTGCAAGCCGAGCCGGAAAGGGCGGTCAACAGGGCCCGGCCGGACTCGCCCGAGGATTCCAGAGCCTCGGTGACCCGTCCCCTGAGCCAGCGATGGTAGGGCCCGTTCAGCCATATGGGAAGGAGGCGCGCGTCCGCGGTACGGGCCAGGGATCGGGCCAGACGGGTAGGTAGGGTCCAGTGCCGGCTCCATTCGACGAGCGCCTGGCTGCTGATCGCGGGGGTTGCGAAGAATCCCTGGGCCAGTCGGCCACCCAAGGCATAAAACAGTTCGGCGAGATCCTCCCGTTCGACGCCGACGGCGGTCACCTCGAAGTGCCCGATCTCGCCGCTCCGCAGTGCACCCGCGACCAGGCTCAAAGCCCGGGGATCCTCGTGGAGATGGAGAACCAGCGAACGGTCAACCTTGATCCCCCGTGTGCGCATCAGTTCGAGTTTTTCCAGGGCCACGGGCCAGATACCAAAGTTGTCAAAGAGAATCCGGATGCCCCGACGCTGCAAGTCCTCGATGAGGGGAGGGAGCCGGTTCCAGTCCGGCAGCAGGGGGCTGGGTTTGAGTTCCAGCAGGAGATGGCCGGCATGGGACCCGTGGCGGGAGCACCAGTCCCGGATATCCCGTTCAAAGTGGGGTGAGAGCAGGTAGCGCAGGTCGATGTTCAGGCTGACCGGAAAGCTAAGACCCCCCCGGTTCAAGGTCTCGAGCTCGAGACCGACGGCCTCAAGTAGGTAGCGTCCGGCCTTCGGTACGAGGCTCGGGTCATCCTCGATGGTGGTCAGCCAGTCGGCTTTTTCCTCCGACGTTTCACTGAATCCGGGCCATCGGGCACAGGCTTCCGCACTGACTAGGCTGCCATCCCGGAGGTCGATCACGGGTTGGAGATAGAGGCGGATGTCGCCTTGGACCAGAGCCTCTTGAAACTGTCGCCGGGTCACCATCTGCTGTTCCAGCCGTCTCTCGAAGTCCTCTTCGTACAGGGCCCAAGCATTACGGCCACGGGATTTGGCCCGGTAGAGGGCGAGATCCGCATGCCGCAGGAGCGTCCGGGGGGGCTGGCGGTCTCGGGGGTAGACGGTCAGTCCGAGACTCACGGTTGTGTGCAGCGACTGTTCCGGATAGGCAATGGGAGCGGCAAGCTCTGAACGTAACCGTTCCAGGATGCCGGTCATCGCAACTTCCGTTTCGAGCCCGGCCAGGACCAGCCCGAACTCGTCACCAGCCAGCCGCGCCGCGGTACTCAGGTCGTTCAGGATGGCCTCCATACGGCGGGCCTGGGTGACCAACAGGAGATCACCGGCATCGTGTCCGAACCGGTCATTGATCTCCTTGAAATGGTCGATATCAAGAATGGCGATTCCGACCATGGACCGGTTCTGTTCGGCCAGCTTGAGCGCATTGTCAAGCCGGTCGAAAAAAAGATTCCGGTTGGGCAGTCCCGTCAGGGTATCCATCAGGGCCATCTGCTTGAGCTCGGTTTCGCGGTCGTACTCCAGAAGTGCGAGCGTGATGGCGTCCGTGAACTGCGTGCACAGCTCGACCAGTGCGTCCGATTTGAAAAAACCATCCTCGTTCGAGAGCAGCACGAGCGCGGCAAAGGCCTGTCCCCGGAGCAGGATGGGGAAAACACCGATTTCGCGAATTCCCTCCGCGTGGAAGGCCTCCTCGAAGCCGGTCGGCAGGAAGGGTGAGTGGGAGGGACGGACCAGGATCGGGGTCCGGCTGGCGGTGGCCTCGGCGACGAGGTGTTGGCAGTACGGCTGGAGGGACCCCGTCAGGTGGTTCCCGGAGGGGGAGATCTTGGGAAACGACAAATGGGGCTCAACTGTCTCCGCCGTCTGAGCGGCCTGCTTCGGCCCCGGCAGGATACCGTTGCCGACGGCTCCGTCGACACGACCGAGGATCCGGCTGACTTCCTGGTAAAGAAGGGTCGGATCGGGATGCCGGGCGACGAGACGGTGCAGTTCGGAGAGTGCTCCAAAAAGCTTCTCAAAGTGATTGCGTTGGATTTTTTCGTAGCTATGGTTGAGGGCCGTTCCCAGCATGTCGGCCACCCGTCCGAGCAGCCCGATGAGTTCGTCATCGAAGAAGTCATGGACAAGCGCACCCACCCCGAGAATGCCGTGGCACTCTCCGTTGACGAGCAGGGGAAATCCCGCGATCGAGGCGACCGAGCGTCGTTCCTCTTCGGACAGCCAGATCGTGGGCTCTTCGTCGAGGTTGTTCAGGATGACGGGCCGGCAAGTGCGGAAAACAGCACCTGTAATGCCGCGACCCTCGGGATGGGCCGGATCGATCTTGACCGGAACGCTCCGGATCAGGTCACTGGCTGGTCCGGCAAATGCCTCGAGAAGGACCCTGTGGGTCAGCGGATCGAGCAGCGTGACGTAGACGATGGGCAGGTTGGTGGTGTTGCTGGTCAGTTCACAGGTTTTCTGCAGGAGTGAGGAAAGCGGCGGGTCCGTGGCCAGATAGCTGCCCAGTTCCCCCAGGGCGGCATAAAAGCGCTCCACCCGGAAAAGCTTCTGGCGGTGAAAATCCTCCTCGATGGCCAGGTTGAGTCCATGGGCGATGCTGTCGAGGTGGGAGACCAGGGGCGTTTCGAAATAGCCGGGTTCGAAAGCAAGGAGGATGAGGGTGCCCCAAGGCTCCCCTCCGGTCCCCCCACGATAGAGCGGAAAGCCGGCGGCCGAGTTCAGGCCATGAACCTCTAGCCGCTCACGCCAGCGGGCGAGTCGGGGTTCATTATCGAGCCGGTCGATGGCGATGGACTTGCCCGAGGCATAGACGAACCCGCTCAGTCCGCAGTCCGGGTGAGCGGGATCCAGGCTGAAATCAAGATTCTCCAGGAATCCACTGGCAGGACCACTGGCCGTGTGGATGATGGGCACTTTGGAGGGGCGGGGGATCTCCACGATGTAACACAGTCCGAGCTCCAGGAACTCGGCGAGAATGCGGCAGGCGTTTTCGCAAAACTGGTGCAGCGGAACGTGGAGCGCGGTGATTTCGTTGATGGCGTGACCGGCCCGGTACGCGCTGAGCAGACGCTGGAGAGAAAGCTGCTGGGTCAGAGTTTCGAGCCGGTGGGAGGCTGCCAGGACAAGCTGCTCGAAAGGATGGACGACCGGCTTCGTGAAGAAGTCCGGTTCTCCCGCATAAACCGCAAACACACCAAAGGTGAGTCCCTGGATCTGGATGGGGAAGGTTGCCACGCTGGCCAGCCCGTGACGGGCCGCTCTCTCTTTCCAGGGCCTGAACCGGGATTCCTCGAGGGCCGCCTGGATGACCTGGGTTTTCCCGGTCCGGAAGGATAGTGCCATGGGCCCGCGACCCTCGGGTTTATCCGGATCGATACCCACCCGGATCCCATCGAGATAGTTCGTTGCCACCCCGGCCCATCCGGTGATCTCCAGGGACAGGGTGGTTTCGGAAAGCAGCCCCACCCAGGCCAGCTGCAGCCTGTCCCGGAGGATGGCGACCTCGCAGAGCTCTTGGAGGGTGTGCGCAACCCGGGCGGCAGAATTCCTGAGCAGGGATTCGACTGCGGAACCTGCCTCCGACAGCAGGAACCGCGGCTCATGCTGGCTGTTCTCAATGGTCGAGGCCAGCATCCAGTCCGGGATCGATTCGAGGAGGGAGGCATCGGGCCCCGTCAGATCAGGCCGGGCCGAGCGGTCCAGCAGGTGTTTCAGGACGAGGTGGTTCTGGAGGGCTTGGAACAGCGTGTCCCGCTCGGTTGTGGATTCGTGGCGAGACGAGGCCACCGATTGTTGCCAGTCTGTGGGAGAGTCGGCCGCGATCAAGCGCGGCCATTCCTTGTGACGAAAGGCCTGGAGCAGCGAAGCCGGAATTTCCGGATCACGGTCGGGGATGGACACGTGCGAGCAGTGCGTCTTGAAGGCGGACCACTCAGCCTCGGTAGGAGCCGGTGACTGGAGCCCCTGCCGCTTCCGGGGCACGCGCTCCAATCCGCCACGACTCATCGTGGCGGACTCCTGTGGTCGCCTTCTCCCCGATCTGGTTTTGCCATGGACGACCCCCCTTCGTCTAGGCCGGTTCGTTCACCTGACGTCCTCACTATACCCCTAAAATAAAAGGGGTTTCCCTTCTCCCCAGACACGTGCGGGATCCGGTGGCCGGTCAGCTGGGTTCGGCCAGATCGTCGATGAGGGTCCGGAGGAAGCGGCAAGCATCGCCGCCGGTCACGCAGCGGTGGTCGAAAGTGAGCGAGAGGGGCAGTCTCCGGTGAGTCGCGATTCCGCCCATGACAGCGACCACGTCGTGGCATAGCCGGCCGACCCCGAGGATGGCCACCATCGGCGGGACGATGACCGGGGTTGCGTAGC